>NZ_JACJFH010000040.1:0-41991 GCF_014164495.1 Pseudoalteromonas sp. SG41-5
TGAAAGGGCGGTGTCCTAGGCCTCTAGACGATGGGGACACATAAATGTATCACTAGGACAATTGATTAGTTATGCTCACATCCTGAGCTGATTAAGGTAATTGCGATTAAGTACAAATTAAGACTCGAGCTTAACTTGTTCGCTATTTTCTCGGTTTACCCGCCTTTAACTTATAAAAGTTAAGTGGCGTCCCCAAGGGGATTCGAACCCCTGTTACCGCCGTGAAAGGGCGGTGTCCTAGGCCTCTAGACGATGGGGACACAGAAAACTGCTACCCTAGGACAAACACTTTAATAAATTGGTGGAGCTATGCGGGATCGAACCGCAGACCTCTTCACTGCCAGCGAAGCGCTCTCCCAGCTGAGCTATAGCCCCAATTTATTTTGCTAAACACTTGCGCAGTTAAACCGTGCTGTGTATCGCTGAGTGCGGGGCGCATTCTATGCAGCCACCAAAATAATGTCAACATTTTTTTCAGTAACTTTCTTTAAACGGTTTAATTTTCAACAAACTGAATAATGAATAAACCGCGACGCTCAAAATACATGCAAGGGAGCTGTTTCAAAACAAAAATTAGGATTGAAAGGCGCACAATATAGATTAGCTAAGGTGAAATATACTCTAAAACATCAAAACAATAAGGTATACATTTATATGCAAAATAAAGTCGGAGTGTTTTCTTGTTTTTCATAACAACGTTTTCATCACCAAGTAAAACGAATTTAAGATGAACATACGAGCAATTAACTGTAACGCCCCCGCTCTATTGTCAGTTATTTATATGATCACAGAGGCTCCATTAGTTACAGTCGGTGTTTTATATCAATCGTATTTAACTAACGGTATTTGGATTTTGCAATGCGATTGACTGTAACCTCCTCCTTCATGATTAAAAAACAAATCCGCTTTTGACTAACAGGCACCACTAGCTATTGAAGTGTTGCATTAAATAATGAGTAAATTGATTGCACATATAGATTGAATGTAAGTAAATTGGCTATAAAACAATCTCAATCTTACTGCATTGATTATAAAACCTGCATCTAAAACATTTTTCCTCATTCAAGTGTTGACACATTTACAACTCTATCTATAATAGCGCCCCACAACAACGCAGCAATGAGTTGTTGTTTAGATGTGAGTGATTAGCTCAGTTCTAAGAAAAGAGAGCATCACCGCTATTTACAAGTAACGGCGAGGTTCACTGGTTAAAGTCCAGTACTATTTATTTTAATAGTAGCGTTTTAATTTATATGTGGGTGATTAGCTCAGTTGGGAGAGCATCGCCCTTACAAGGCGAGGGTCACTGGTTCAAGTCCAGTATCACCCACCACATATAAAACCTCACGTTTAATTAATAATTAGCTCAGTTGAAAAAAAGAGCATCGCCACCCTTCACAAATAATGGCGAGGATAACTGGTTCAAGTCCAGTATCACCCACCACATATACAACCTTTTAATATCATCAATCAAACCTTACGTTATATTCTTTAATCGATAATTAGCTCAGTTTAAAAAAAAAGCATCGCCACCCTTCACAAATAATGGCGAGGATCACTGGTACAAGTCCAGTATCACCCACCACATATAAAACCTCTTAGTAATTCTGTTAAAAATAAAATTCAAAAAGCCTCTAAATACGCTAATTCTTTTCCAAACCTGAAACTCTTTTAATGTGTTCCTTGATGGATAATTAAGTTTGAAAAGCATCAACCTAGGCGCTTTACAAAGCTAGGGTCTCCTATCTCTATAAAAATCCTCAAGCAATAACTAGCGCTACCTAAATTTGGATAATCAAGCTGCTTGAAAACTCATAACTGATCAAATAAACGAAGTCTGCGGTATTAAATTTTAAATTCCCTTGTCAGCGACTAGACTGTTTATTATAGTCTCTGATACGTTCATGTGGTCACAAGTCTAATGCCAGCAAAGATTTTTTCTAATGCAAAAATACTTATAGTTGAAGAGCAACCTCTTGCTCAAAGCTATATGAAACAGTCGCTCGAAAAACTTGGCTTTCGACAGCTGCGCTTTGCTGAACATGCAAATTCGGCTAAAGAGCAGTGCACCAGTGAACAGTTTGATCTGATTGTTTGCTCTTTTAATTTAAGTAAGCAGCAAGACGGCTATCAGCTATATGAAGAGTTACGCGTTAAGCGTTTAATAAAAAACTCTACTGGGTTCATTTTTATTTCAGCTGAAACCAGTGGTTCTTTGGTACACAGCGTGCTTGAACTGCAACCCGATGACTTTTTAGTCAAGCCATTCACCATATATGATCTTAAAACACGTATAGAACGAATTTTGCTGCGTAAAAATCATTTACAAGCAATATATAATTTCATTGACGATGGGAATGACTCTAAAGCGCTAAAAGCAATCAATACTGCGCTTGATGAAAAAGGCAATGCTTATAGTGCAATATTATTGCGTTTAAAAGGTGACGCCCTACTTCGCTTAAAACGAGCAGATACCGCAAAAGCTTTCTTTAAATCAGTTCTTGATATTCAAAAATTTACATGGGCAAAGGTAGGTTTAGTTGAAGCATTAATTGCGAATAACGAGCATATTCTTGCGCAAAGAATGCTAAAAACGATGCTGCTACGTCATGAAACACGATTAGTCGCACTCGATTTACTTGGTAAGCTGGAGATTAAATTAAACCAATTTGAATTAGCGCAAGATTTTTTAAGCCAAGCCGTTGATATAGCTCCACGCAATATCGAGCGCCAAAAATCACTTAGCCATGTATCGCTGGTAAATCATGATTATGAAAAAAATTACCTTACACAAAAAGACATCGCCAACTTTGCCAAACATTCGATTCACGATCACCCTGACGTATATTTAAATGCAGCACGGGCGGGTATTGATTTTGCATTAACAACAGATCAAAGCGATCAAATTCAACGTATTTCAAGACAAACCAATAAATACTTAGCTGATTTAAAAAGCCAATTTCCAAATAGTCACAATCAGGCGCAAATAGATGTTTAAAATGCCCGTTTACACTATTTGAAAGATGAGCATCAAAAAGCGAAAATGTTGATTGAGCAGCTCGACGATGACGATAGCCACATTCGCTCTGTAGACGGCGCACTTGATAAAGCAAAGGCATTTCATGAACTGGGGTTTCACCACAAAGCACAGTCATTATTTAACCAAATTATTAGTCATTGTGAACGTCATCCAACAGTGAGTGATGCTGTTTATTTACGTTATATTCAACAACAACAAAGTGAACGCCGTGATATAAAAATGGGCCCTAAAGAGCTGAATAACCATGCAGTTACACAGTTTAACCGTGGTCAATTAAATACCGCTCTTGAAGCATTCACACAAGCATTTAGAGTAATGCCTCGTAATCCAAGTATTGCTTTAAATTTATTGCAGTGTCTATTTGATAGTTCCAAGCAAAATGGCCAAACGTTAAACCTAATGATGGCAAAAAAATGCTATGCGTTACTCAATACGACAACATTAGACAACGAGCAGCAACAACGCTTTAATAAAATAGTACAACAAGCAACGAGTATGGGGCTAACACTTGCTAATCTAGAAGAGCCAGGCAAAACCAAATAGAATAATAAATAGTTTAGATAAGGTGTTGTTTATAAGAATGAGGAATTCAAAATATCGCTGACAAGCGGTGATATGACTTTTAAAATCCAGCCTTACTGGAATCGGATCATGTAAATTCAGTAAGGCATTGGTTATTGTCAATTACGAGCTAATAAATTACACCTTCTTCAATGAGACCGCGTTTATACAATAACGCAGACCACTTGGCATTGGTCCATCTGGGAATACATGACCTAAGTGCGCATCACATACATTACATACAGTTTCTATTCTTTGCATACCGTGGGTCTTGTCACCATTGTAAGCAATCGAGTTTAGTTGCGCGGGTTGAGTAAATGATGGCCAGCCAGTGCCGCTATCAAATTTTTCATCACCATCAAATAATAAGTTATCACAACATACACAGGCGTACTTACCAGGTTCAAACAAGGTGCAGCTATCTGAGCTGTGTGGGCGCTCTGTGCCTTTATTACGAGTCACATAAAAGGCTTCTTCGGTTAATTGTTCACGCCATTGCTGCTCGGTTTTTACTACTTTACGGCTCGGCTCTGGATTGCCTTTATTGGCAAAGTTTAGAATATCATTCCAATTCAACATAACTGACCTCATTGAGTAAGATGGGTTAATTTACTGCTATCCACATTATCATGGTATCGCGCTAATAACATTGTCAGCTTGGATTTATCCGCACTGCACAAAATGGTTTTGTAGGGGGTGAAAAATAATAATTTTGATACTGGCTACGGGAATGTTTAAACTCACTAGCTACGTTTATCTGCACTGTTAAACCAGCTATCTCAACAGACTCAACGCCTATTAGTGAGCTAAATAGCTTCAGTACACCAATGACAGCTTCTTACTAAGCCTATTTGCTGTTGCATACTATATATACCCTGTTGATCACTATTTAGTTTCATACAATGGTAATTAATTTTTTTTCATTTTCAGTCAATAGTGTATTAAAGTATTGTGTTAGCTCTGCTTTAGTTGCCGGTAAGCCTATTGAGCATTGACGCTGTTCGCTGGAGAGAATTAAGAATTGGTCATCATGGCACTGTATTTCCTTGATACTATCAATAAGCAGCCATTGTGGGCCGTGAGTACGGTCAAAAAAACCTGAAAGGGTAAAGACCAAAAGGTGCTGTTGTTCGCGTCGAATAAACTTATCTAGGCTATTACGTGCTTTAAATAGTGGTGTTAGCCGATAACAGCATGAGCTAAATACAAATAGCCATACAGCTATTAACAATACAAACCACGCTTGCTGAAATAACATGGTAAATACACTCAACAATAATAACACGATACCGAAACAGCCGACGATCAGCGCCAGTAATTGATTAATTTTACGCATCAAAGACTCCTTGCAACGTTAACCTAAATTACTTACTTGCACTTTTTTCATCGGTTTCAGGATCGGGCCAATCATTAAAAAACACCGTTAAATAACGACTTTTTGCTAAATATAATAATACCCACAATACCGTCACCATTTGCAGCGCTAAAAACATCGAAAACTGATAATAACTATGAGCGGCTTGAATAATCAGCCAGCTTAAATCTATCGCTGCACATGCTAACAATGGCCACCGCATAAAACGCCACACTCGCGCTAACCATGCTGCACTGTCTGCGCTTTTTTGTGGCCTGCGCAAACAAAAAATTACGGCAGGAATAATGGCTATTGCACCAATAGCCAATGCACTGAAAAAGTCAGCTTTAGATCTAAACACTAATGACATTAAATCAAGCTCAGGACGCCTGCTCAGTGCCGCAATGATCCAAATAAAGTAGGCACGAAGTAATACCAGTAAACTCAAATGAAACGCGATTGGAGTGCGATAGGTGCCATATTTGTCCCAATACTCTGGTCCATAACGCTTCATAACTGGTTTTTCCTCTCGGCTACTACGCCAAGTAATATGAATGCTGCCACGGCTGTAACACCTAACCAGCGCACACCAAAGAACATCAGTAACTGGCTTAGTAATGGAGTGACAAATACTACTAACAAGCCAAAACCAAACCCGGTTACCAGTACAAATGCACATACTCTGAGTATAAAGTGGCGCCTTGCTACAAAGCGTTTCGTGGTTTTGATAATCTCATTTGCATACAAAGACACCAAACACACCACCAGTAACAATGCGATATTATATAAGTAAGGCTTTAGCCACTGACCAAAGGTCAGTGCTAAATCCTGAAAAAGCGTAATAATGCTATCCATTATGTTGCGCCAGTAATGCAATTAAATCATCTTCGGTCAGTATTTCAATGCCTAAATCTTGTGCTTTCGTGAGCTTAGAACCGGCTTTTTCACCCGCTATTAACGCATCGGTTTTAGCTGATACACTACCTGAAACTTTCGCCCCTAACTGCTGCAAGCGTGCTTTTGCATCATTTCGATTAAGCTCGTTCAAAGTACCCGTTAACACATAGGTTAAGCCTGCTAACGGTTGTGAGTCTTCACTTGGCGGCGTGAGTTCTGGCCAATGAATACCCTGTTCCAGCAAGGCAGTTACGACATCTAAATTATGTTGCTCAGCAAAAAAACCACGCACATGCTTGGCTACAATTTCCCCAACATCACTAACTTCGACTAACGCTTCAGTTGTTGCCGCAGTTACTTTATCTAGCGTTAAAAAGTGATTAGCTAAATTTTGCGCCGTCGCTTCACCGACTTCACGAATACCTAATGAGTATAAAAACTTAGCCAACGTCGTTTGTTTTGCATCATCAAGTGCTGCTACTAGGTTTTTCGCCGATTTTGGCCCCATGCGCTCAAGCGATTCAAAATGTCCTTGTTTAAGTATGAATAAGTCTGCTGGCGTTTTAATGAGCTCTCTGTCCACCAGCTGTTCAACAATTTTATCGCCAAGGCCATCGATATCGAGTGCTTTGCGTGAAGCAAAGTGTTTGATCGCTTCTTTACGCTGTGCTTGGCACACCAGGCCTCCTGTACAGCGCGCTACGGCTTCACCTTCAATGCGTTCAATATGGGAGTCACAAATTGGACAAGCAGCCGGAAACTCAATCTCTTTGGCATCTGTTGGACGGCGCTCTAATACCACTTGAGTAATTTGTGGGATCACATCACCAGCACGGCGAATGATCACAGTATCGCCAATTTTTACCCCCAAACGCTCTATTTCATCACGATTGTGTAACGTTGCATTTGAAACCGTGACACCACCAACAAATACCGGCTCTAAACGAGCCACAGGGGTAATTGCGCCAGTGCGCCCTACCTGAAATTCAACATCCAGTAGCTGAGTGATTTCTTCTTGCGCAGGAAACTTATACGCAATCGCCCAACGCGGAGCTCGCGCTACAAAACCTAACCGCTCTTGTAGTGCTTTGTTATTTATTTTGATCACCACACCATCAATTTCATACTTTAAGCTGCTGCGGCGCTCAAGTATATCTTGATAGTAATCCAAAGCAGCTTGCTGGCCTTCGACTAATTTTGTTTCCGGGCAAAGTGGTAACCCCCAGTCAGTTAGCTTAGCCAATTGCTGGTAATGATCACTTGGTAATTCACCATTTGTTACTACGCCAATACTGTAGGCATAAAACATCAAAGGTCGCTTGGCGGTGATTTTTGAATCGAGTTGACGCAAGCTGCCTGCGGCTGCATTACGTGGATTAACAAATACTTTGTCGCCACGCTTTTCGGCTTCAGCATTAAGTTTGTCAAATCCGGCGCTATCCATGAACACTTCACCACGAATTTCAATTTCCTCGGGAAAGTCATCGCCACGTAATTTTAGCGGTACATTACGAATCGTTTTAACGTTAGTGGTAATATTTTCGCCGGTGTGCCCGTCGCCACGCGTTGCCGCCTGCACTAACACACCATTACGGTATAAAATCGATACCGCTAAACCGTCAAGTTTTGGTTCACAGCAAAAGGTCAGCTCATTGTTATCCATCAAACGTTCTTTAATGCGGCGATTAAAAGCGCTGAACTCTTCTTCACTAAAGGCGTTATCAAGTGACAACATCGGCACTTGATGAGTGACTTGCTCAAACTTAGCAAGCGCCGCACCGCCTACTTTCTGGGTCGGTGAATCAGTACTCAAGTACTCAGGATTTGCTACCTCAAGCGCACTTAATTGTTGTAATAAACGATCATACTCTGCATCAGGAATGCTTGGGTTATCAAGTACATAATAATTATGATTGTGATCTTCTAACTGCTGACGAAGTTGCGTTATTTGCGCTAACACTAAAGTGGACATACTGACCTCAAAAAACATAAAAAAGCCACTTAAACGAGTTATCGCCAAGTGGCTTATAAAATTCTTAATTAATTAACTGTATATTGCAGGTGATTAAGCTGAAAAGCGTCTCACTTTTTCAACATAATTGCGCACACTATCAACGGTCATTTCTTCTCGTTGTGAGTCTAAAATAACGGCGCCAAATTCATCTGCTAACTTTTTAGCCGCACTGTGCAACATATTAAATGCAGCAAGCCCGTCACCATCACACGGCAAGGTCATAAACAAGCTAATTCCAGCGGTGCTAAATTGTTCCATATTATCTATATCAAAAGTACCAGGGTTGTACATGTTCACTAACCGAAACAGCACTGGACCATGACCAGCAGGATCTAAATGGCGATTAAAAAAGCCTTCTTCAGAGTACTTAAAGCCAAGTGTGTTTACTGCTGGCAATAATTTGCTGCCTTCCATACTCAAGCCTTCAGGCATTTGAATATGCACAATGATAAAATCACTTGCAGCCGGTTGCTCAGCTTCATCCTCGACGCTTGCATCTGTTGCAGTAGTCACATCATCAACCTCAGCGGCAGGTTCGTCATCTGACGCTGCAAAAGAGTGTGGTTGCTTTTCATCAGCACTGAAGCTTAAATCCCCAAACTGCGGTTCATCACGCTCAGTATGAGATGCTGGCTCAGCTACGCTTTGACGCTCAGTAGGCGCTTGATCTGCAGGCTCAACCCGCTCATCATTAGTCGCAACGGGTGCATCTTTTTTACGAACTGACCATAGGCCATGTATTAATAATCCACCAATGACAATTACACTGATAATGATTAAAACCCATCTTAATTGTTCGGCCATCCCCTCACCTTTTATTATTTATCTACTCAAATATTAATATTTATGCATGTGCCATTTGCACCGCTTGTTCAATATCTACAGCGACCACACGCGAAACGCCCGGTTCAGCCATTGTTACACCCGTCAACCTGCCAGCCATTTCCATGGCAATTTTATTATGACTGATATAAATAAATTGCACCGATTGTGACATTTCTTCCACTAATCGGCAAAATCGTCCAACATTCGCATCATCCAATGGTGCATCAACTTCATCCAGCATACAGAACGGAGCTGGATTGAGCCTGAATATTGAAAATACCAATGATAATGCGGTCAGCGCTTTTTCTCCACCACTTAAAAGGTGAATTGTTGAATTTTTCTTGCCCGGTGGGCGTGCCATTATACTAACACCACTTTCCAGTAAGTCATCACTGGTTAATTCAAGATATGCACTGCCGCCGCCAAATACTTTAGGAAATAACTGACCAAAATCGTGATTTACTTGATCAAAAGTCATTTTAAAACGCGTTTTGGTTTCGCGATCAATTTTTCCAATTGCACCTTCAAGTGTCGTCAATGCTTTGCTTAAATCCTCGACTTGACGATCTAAATACTGGCTACGCTGCTGCGCTTGTTCAAACTCATCAATCGCCGCTAAGTTCACCGCGCCCAAGTCACTTAAACTTTGTCCTACTTTATTAAGCTGTCCTTGATAAGTGTTTATACTGGCGTTTTCAGGGAGCTGTGCCAATACTTCTTTCAAGTTTTGCTGTAACTCACCCAGAGGTTCAAGAGCTGCCTGTGCTTTAATTAATAAGCTCTGCTCTTCGAGGGCAAGTTGTTGTAATTGTTCTTGTAAAAGTACCAGCTCCCCCTGCGACGCTTTAAGCGTTGTTTGTTTATCTACAAGAGCTGTTTTAGCTTCCGTCAATGCACTTTGCAAATTTTTGAGTTCAATGTCACTTTGTTGATGTTGCTCCAACAATAATATTATTTGCTCTGCGACCTCTTCTAATGGGATCACCAACTCTTCAATTTGCGCGGTTAACTCACTGACAGCTTCACTGGCGGTTTCGCTGGCGGTCGTTGCATGCTGTAATTTAGTGTCACTGAGTTGGCATTCACTGCGCGCTTTTTGCTCACTTAGTGTCGCCTGATGGGCAAGCGTTTTATAGTGTTCAAGCTGAGCGTTTGCCTGTTTATATTGCTCATCAGTGTGTTGCTGCTGCACTTGAGCATCATTAAGCGCAACACTTATTTCATCACGCTGTTTTGCCACACTTGCTATATGTTGCTGTTGTTCAAAAACTTTATTCTCTATGCTCGTGTGTTCAACGTTTAACTGCTGTAGCTTCGCTTGTAATTTATGTTGTTGATTCTGAAACTGCTGTAATTGCTCTTTGAGCATATCGCGACGAGTGCTTCCTGAGGCCACTTGTTGAGCAAGCTGATGTACCGCTGCTTTTAACTCTTCGCTTTGTGCCTTCAATTGCTCACAGACTCGCTGTTGTTCTGTAAGCTTATTGCTTTGTATAGCTAGTTCGTCACTGAGTTGAGATGCTAACTGGGTTGCTTCGGCCAACTGTTTATGTTTGATCAGCAACGAATTTTCTGCACTTTTACTGGCTTGTTGATACCAATTGCGACCCTGAATATTACCTTGGCGATCTATCACTGCAAGCCAATACTCATCCGCTAAATCATTATATTCAAAATCATTTTTATACTTAATACGATGTAATAAATCAGGGTAAACCCCTTGCTCTATAAACACCGCTAATGAGCTTTGCGGTGCGGTGTCGGTAGTTGGCCATACTCCGTTAGGTGTTGCTATAGATGACACATTTAATTGTTCAAGCCCTTGTAATGCTTGTTCAACCACATGCTCAAATCCAGTACGTACAACTAACTGTGCCAAAACATCGCCACTACCTTGCGCTGGAGTATCTGCGAGTATTGTATTCAAGCCTGCTATTTTGGCTTTATTCTCGTTTTGTTGTTGTGCTAGTGTTTGATGTGCATCTTGGCAGGTGCGTAACACGGTTTGAGCTTGTTGATGATTACTATTTACTTTGTTTAAGGCAGTTTGTTTTGCTGCTAACTCTTGCGTTAGTGACTGCATTAACTGCTGCTGCTGCGCTACTTGTTCAGCAATTGGGTTTTCTGCCAGCTCTATTAATTCGCTTTCTAATGCCGTTTGCTGGTTTTTAATATAGTGCAAATTTTGCAGCTGTTGATCTGCTATATTTTGTTGCTTGCTATATTGCGTATTAATAGCCTGAAACTGTTCATTAACTCGTTGCCAATCAGTAGCACTGCGCTGCTTGGCACTGTGCAACTGTGCCACCGCGTCGGCCATCTCAGTGACTTGTTCTGTACATATTAAAGTATGTTCAATTGCCTCTTGTAACGCATTTTGTAGCTCATCAGTATGGTCTTTTTGTTGTTGTTGCAGCTGCTGATTTTGTAACTGCAACTGTTGCTGTTTGATCAGATTGTGACTAAACGCTTGTTGTTGTTGTTTTAAGTTTATTTGCTGTTGCTCAGCACGAGTCAATTCAGTGTGCGTTTGGTGCTGGGCTTGCTGCGCATCATTGAGTTTTTCAAGTTGCAATTGCACTTGGTTTTCAAGGCTTGCTAGTACATCGTCATGACCTGAATGAGCAGTTTTAAAAAAGCTAATTTGCTCATTCAGCTTGGCCATTGTGTCGGCTTTAGTCACTTGTTGCTGATGTAGCTTTTGCCATTTTAAGACCGCTAGTTGCCCTTTTAAAGTGCGCTCTTGGGTTTTTAACTCGCGGTATTTTTTTGCTTCAACTGACTGTACTGCCAGTTTATCAACTTGTGCTTGCAGCTCTTGGCGAACATCGAGTAAGCGTTCAAGGTTTTCGCGGGTACTTTTGATCCGGGTTTGCGTTTCACGACGGCGCTCTTTGTATTTTGAAACGCCTGCTGCTTCTTCTAAAAACACCCGTAAATCTGCCGGTTTACTCTCAATTAAACGCGAGATCATGCCCTGCTCGATAATCGCATAACTACGCGGACCAAGACCTGTGCCTAAAAATATATCGGTAATATCTCGTTTGCGGCATTTACTGCCATTGAGAAAATACAGCGATTGCCCGTCGCGTGTTACCAAACGTTTAATCGCCACTTGATTTCGATCAGCAAAAGTATTCGGTAAGTGCCCTTGGGTATTATCAAAAATCAACTCAACCGACGCTTGAGAAATAGGTTTGCGATTGGTTGAGCCATTAAAAATAACATCGGTCATGGCATCGCCACGCAGATTTTTAGCAGAGCTTTCGCCAAGCACCCAACGCACAGCATCGATGACATTAGACTTGCCGCAGCCGTTTGGGCCAACGACACAGGTCATTTGATCTGGGAATGGAATTTTAGTGGGCTCTACAAAAGATTTAAAACCCGCTAATTTTATGGTGCTCAAACGCATCTAATTGGTTTACCGATTGTTATTGTTATAGCTTGAGTATTTAATTTAACCGTTCTTGACGATAAAAGTAAGTACAGGGATTAAGCTTGGCGTTTAAAATTATCTAAAATAATACCCGTTGCCATGGCTACATTGAGAGATTCTGCACCACCAAAAGCGGGGATGGTTATTTTATCTGTTACCAATGCTGCGCAAGCTTGACGTATTCCATGAGACTCACTACCCATTAACAAAACACCTTGGCCTGTAAATTGAGTTTTATGCACGCTTTTTCCATCTAAAAAAGCGCCATAAATAGGTAAGTTTAAACCACTTAAGTACGCAGGCAACTCAACTTGACTCACTGAGACTCTAACAAACGAGCCCATAGTGGCGCTAATAGTTTTAGGGTTATAAGCATCGGCACTATCTGTGCTGGTGACAATATGCTTGATCCCATACCAATCAGCTACTCTGATAATGGTACCTAAATTGCCTGGATCAGATACGCCATCAAGGGCTAAGATTAAACCGCTTGCCTGCGGTGCACTCGCTGTTGGCATGTCAACTATCGCAATAGCTGCATTATTACTCACTAAAGTACTTGCTTTAGTTAACACATCTTCATCCGCTGCAATCATGTTTACGTGAGTAAACTGCTGCTGGAACTGCGCAATAAAGGCTGCTGTCGCAAATATATCAATAATTGTTAAACCACTTGCCAATAACTCAAGTACGTTTTTTTCACCTTGCACAAGGTATTGATTATGTTGCTTTCGGTACTTTTTTTGACCTAATGCACGAATTAACTTGAGTTGGTTTTTTGAAATCATAACAGCCCCATAAAATGATGGGCACAGTATAGCAGATTTAACATCGAGTTCTGAACTTGAAAAAACCTCACAGGATCAATTAATGCTGTTTGCGCTGCGTTCAAAAGTCATATTAATACGGATAAACATACCTTTAATGGCTTCAAGCTGATATGTATCACTCACATGTATCATCAGTTCGTTGTAAAGCTCATCACAAGCCATTGTAAACGTATCATCGCACTGGCCTTTTGTAGCCAGCAAAAAGGCTCTAGCCAGTGAGCTTTGCCACCGTTGTAAATATTTAAGCTGATTATCACCCACTGCCTGTTGGCAAATTGAGTGTAAACGCACCGACGCATGACCTAGATTAAGCCCAGTTAAAGCAAGATCGGTAATAGCACGTGATTCTGAGCCTTGATCATAATTGGTTAAACGCAGTAACCGATCAGCCATACGTCGGTTATACCAAAGAGCGGGTGAGCTATGTTGATGAATTTCTGATAAATCTTTATAGGTTGCTTTAAACACGCGATGCACTAACAACTGCACACTCGGACCTGTAAATAGTTGGAAAATCCAAAATAAAATACATACTCCAAGAAAAATAGCCAAAGCTGAGCTGAGCGTATAATTGATTGAAAACGCAAGGCTCATGTCAGTACTGGGCTTAACTAAAATCGTAAATGGAATACAGAACCCTAGCCCGTAAGGTAACGTTTGCTGATCGCCTAGTAGCAATAAGCCAATAAAATATGGCCCAGCTAACACCAACAATAATATTTCAAGTTGCCCACCACTTTGTGATAATAAGTTTAAAGCATAAAAAATAGCCACAAACGAGGCTACCACAACACCAACTAACAATCGCTTCATAACTATTTGTAAAATTGCCAGCGGGATACGGGCCAACATAATCGAAAAAATAACGGGTAAAATCATGATCAATAATGCAGCGGATGATCCAGTATTAACCCAAATAAATGCCCCGATTGAAAATACCAAGCTGGTTCGAAACCCAACAATAATACCTGCTAATGGATCTCGGTATGTCAACATGCTCGGAGCATTAAGCAGTGTTTTATCTCGTTGCTCTAATGCTTTATATGCCCGCAATAAAATTGTTAATTCATTCGCGATATCTAAACTGACATTTAAAATGTGTGATTCAAATGGCAGCTCACAGGTTTGTTGCGCCCGGTGATCAGTTAATGCGCGCCGCAACTGTTTGACTTCTTTAGCACAGTATTCAAAGCAGTCTGATTTTTCTATTAGCGTAAACATATCTTTTAATTGCTTGATTAACTCAGTAATCTTTGGTGTGATTTGTTCAGGATGATTACGCTGTAAGCGCCCCATTATTTGTACTAAGGCAAGAAGAGATAAAACTTTTTGTGCGATTTGATTGGCAGCCCGTGAACGCCCTGGACCTTTTGGCCCTTCGTAGCGAACTGCACTTGAGTCTTCACTAATACTGCCAAGCGTTGCCATTATGCGATCTATTTGCTGATGACGGTTTTCAGAAGAGCCCGCTTTATCAAGCTCAGTTACCAAATAATGTAACGTTTGATTAATGACAGACTTTGCCTGCGTTTGTAAGAGCTGCTTGACCTTAACAGGCCATAATAGATGGCTCACTAACCCTGCGCATACCGAACCGACTATAATTTCACTTACTCGTGATTGCGCCACCGCGAAGATACTTTCACTACTGACCGTTGCTGGGTTTACCATCACTAACAAAATAATGATAGCAGCCGTTACGCCGGCCATAGCAAATGCGTAAACAAAATTTGCTTGGCGCACCATAGCTGACAATGCAGAGTTTAAACCGAGCCAAAAAGCCAATCCACCCAGCGCTAAATAAGGGTAAGCACTGAGCTGAGTGAGTACTAAAATACCAAATAGGCCACCCACCAAAGTGCCTACAATCTGACAAAGCGCTTTTTCAATAACGAGACCACTTTCAGGGCGGATCTGTAAAAACACCGCAGAAACAAGTGCCCAATAAGGTCGATCTAGATTTAAATAAATGGCAATTGTCAACGACATTGCCATGGCAATCACCCCTTTTAATGCAAACTTGATAGCCTGTTCTTTGGGGCATAGAAGATTATTTAAAACAAGATGCAAAACTAATACCTATTCCGTAGCAAGGTGAATAGTCGCTGTCATACCTGCGCTTAGCTGGATCCCTTCTGGCAAAGCATCTAGCTTAATATCAACCGGAATACGCTGCGATAAACGTACCCAATTAAATGTCTGCTGCACTTGAGGTAAAAGTTGGTTATTACTTTGCGTATTGATATTCGCGATTGCTTTACCAATACTCACTACCTGACCGGTTAATGGCTTTGTATCGCTCAGTAATTCTATTGTCGCTTTTTGATTGGTGTGGATCAGTGGGATTTTGGTTTCCTCAAAATAGCCTGTTACATAAAATGAATCTGATTGAACAATAGCGAACACAGGCATGCCCTGTGCAACATAATTGCCTTGGCGTAGATTTAAATTAATAATTTGCCCGGCAACTGGAGCCGTAACTTGCGTGCGAGATAAATTTAATTGCGCCACCGTTTGATCCGCTTTCGCTAAGTCGTAATTTGCTTTGGCAATTTCAGTACTAATGCGGGTCGCTTCTAAGCTTTCCTCACTGATAGCTTGTTGAGTATTTAATGCTTTACGTCGTTCATACTTATGTTTAGCCAGTTCCCAGCTATATAAACTATTGTTAGTATTTGCTTTACTTTTATCATAAGCCGCCTGATAACGTTGTTGGTCAACACTAAAAAGCAGTTCACCTTTTGCAACTTGCTGCCCATCTTTGACATTTAATTTTGTTACCCAGCCTGATACATCTGGCACAATAGTAACAATATCAGCTCGAATGCGACCATCGCGTGTCCAAGGTGTGTGCATATAATCAGTCCATACCCAACGGCCTGCAAAAATAGCCGCGATAATAACGACGATAGTAAGCATAATACGTAAATATCTAACCATTCTATTTATCTTCCACTTAATAAAAAGACACTCAAGGCGAGAAAACACATAAATAAAGACACTTCAAACCAGGCCACTTTCCAGATGCGATCATGCCAATCCAAACGATGTAAAATAAAGCGAGTCAAAGCGGTTAAAATAAATGCCATTGGGAAATAAATCACTAACGGGCTAAATTCTAAGCCGCCAATAACTACAGCGTGGTGCATAATCAATCCCCTGTTATATGTACTTTGACAACAAACTAAAAAGCATCACAAGTAAAATTTTTGCGACAGTGTCTATCAATATAGTAGCAGCTAATTATCACATTATCTTACTTAACATGCTGTTAATAGCGGTAATCGTTACACCATACTCAGCAAATTAATCAGTCGCGTTATATTATAAATTAAGCTTTAAGCAAAATATTGAGGATAATAAGGATCTGGTAAATAAAAAACGTGCCTAGAGCACGTTTTGAGGGATTACTACTGGAGCTATTGCTCAGTATTTATTTTTATAGGTCCACAAATGCAGTAGCTCACTGGCAATGGTGGCTGCGGCAATCGCAGTAAGTTCACTTTGGTCGTACGAAGGTGATACTTCAACAACATCCATACCAATCATATTAATGCCTTTAAGGGCACGTAATATCTTAAGTACTTTATCTGATGTTAATCCACCACATACCGGTGTTCCAGTACCTGGGGCAAACGCCGGATCTAAGCAATCAATGTCAAAAGTGATATACACAGGTAAATCACCTACTCTCGCTTTAATCTGCTCAGCAATCGTTTGCGCCGATAAATCATTGGCCGCCATCGCATCAATCACTGCAAACTCGTGTTTGCTTTGATCAAAATCAGTACGAATACCAATTTGGATACTATGATCAACATCAATCAGCCCTTCCATCGGCGCATGGTAAAACATGGTGCCGTGGTCGTAGCGTGAGCCATTGCTATAAGTATCAGTATGGGCATCAAAATGCACCAACGCCATTTTACCAAAGCGCTTAGCGTGCGCACGTAACAACGGTAAAGTTACAAAGTGATCGCCCCCTAAACCTAAAATTGCTTTACCTTGGCTTAAAATACCCGCAGCAGCTTGTTCAAGCTTAGCGGTAAAGTATTCAGCGTCACCGACAGGGTAAGTAAAGTCTCCAGCATCAGCCAGTTTTAGGCGTTCGAACAATTTGAACGTCCATGGGTATTTTGTTTCTTCCCATGCTAAATGCACTGATGCACGACGAATCGCATCAGGGCCTAAACGAGCACCTGGACGTCCTGAGGTTGCCATATCAAATGGCAAACCTAACACCACAACATCAGCATTGATGTCAGTAATATTTTGTACCATTGGCTGACGTAAGAACGTCATGCCATTGGAATACAATGAGTGATCTGGATGATCAAACAAAGTGGTCATATTAAAGCTCTTCTAAATAAGTATAACCGTCTAAACCTGCTTGCAATTCATCAAGTACACTTTGCTGCTCGTCTGCTGGTAATTTTGCAGCCACCAGCTGTGCGTACGATGATTGAAAACCTTCTACATCAAGGTGAACATAGCGCATCATGTCAGCTACAGTGTCACCTTGGTTTATTTCTACAATACTTGCATCGCCTTGCTCATCCATGTGTACCATTGCACTGTGGGTGTCGCCAAATAGGTTATGCATGTCACCTAAAATTTCTTGGTATGCACCCACTAGGAAAAAGCCCATTAAATAGGGTTTTTCAGCACTAAATGCCGGCACTGGTAAGGTGCTCTCAATGCCTTGCCCATCTACATAGTGATCTAGTGCACCGTCAGAGTCACAGGTAATATCTAACAATACTGCGCGTCTTTGTGGTGCCTCAGTTAAGCCACTTAATGGCAATACAGGAAACACTTGGTCGATCCCCCACGCATCAGGCAATGACTGAAACAATGAGAAATTAACAAAAAACTTATCCGCCAAACGGGCATTAAGTTCATCTATTATCGGGCGATGAAAACGGTTTTTGTTATCCATGTGTTTATTAAGCTCATAACACACACGTAAATTTATTTGCTCAGCCCAGGCGCGTTGAGTTAAATCTAATAATCCCATCGCAAACTGGTTATGTGCTTCAGCTAAATCACCTTGGCTATCATGATATATCTCAATTAATGCACGGTCGTCTGTCAGCACATGAAGTTGCTGCCACGACAGCCACATGTTATTAAGCAATAATGGCGCGTCATCTGCTGGCGCTTGAATTTCTTCCGGCTCATAGCTTTCAGTGCCAATCACATTAGAGATAAGCACTGCATGATGCGCTGTTAATGCACGCCCAGACTCAGAAATAATAGTCGGGAATGGTTGCTCGTACTGCTTACAAATATCACCAATGGTGTAGACAATATTATTTGCATACTCAGCTAAGCTATAGTTCATCGAGTTGTGAGACTGGCTCCGTGTGCCGTCGTAATCAACCGCTAAACCGCCACCGACATCTAAACATTCAATTTGTGCACCGAGTTTGCGTAGTTCACAATAAAAACGCGCCGCTTCGCTAACACCTAAACGCACATCGCGAATATTCGCCATTTGCGAGCCTAAGTGAAAATGCACCAACTGAACTAAATCAAGTTGATCAGTCTCTTTTAAACGATTAACAACATGTAATACTTGTGAAGCGGATAAACCAAATTTTGATTTTTCACCGCCGCTAGCTTGCCATTTTCCTTTACCCTGCGACGCTAAGCGCACACGAATACCAATACGCGGTTTTACGTTCAGCTCTTTAGCTTGGCTTAGTACCATGTCCAGCTCAGACAGTTTCTCAAGTACGATGTACACTTTATGGCCTAACTTTTCGCCAATTAATGCTAAGCGCACATATTCTTTGTCTTTGTAGCCATTACACACAATCACTGCACTGGTTTTTTCAGCTAATGCCAATACTGTTAATAGCTCAGGCTTGCTGCCCGCCTCTAAACCAAGTTGTTTCTTTTCTACGTTCGCTTGGCTTGCCACAATTTCTTCGACCACTTCGCGCTGTTGGTTTACTTTAATTGGATAAACAAGCAAGTAATCTTTTGGATAACCATAGCTTTCAATCGCAGTATTAAATGCAGCACATAAGCTGTGCACGCGGTGATGCAAAATTTGTGGAAAACGAACCAACGCAGGTAAACTCAAGCCTTTATCTTCAAGTTGTTTTGCAATATCAATAAGTGCGATGGTTTGCTCTGGGGCATCAGCCTTGGGCGCAACATACACATCACCTTGATCATTAATACCAAAAAAACCTTGGCTCCAATGACGAACATTGTAACTCGTGCGAGCTTGTTCTAGTGATGTTGTCTCTTTCATTTATCTTTCTCTTTTATTTGATGAATGCCTTGCGGCTGTTGCGCGCATTAAAGGAAAAATAGCTTATCAAGTCCAACAAGTATTTTTGCTCGTAACGAGTGAGTTTTAGTGTCGATAACAACGGCCCTTTTATTTGTTGGGCACTGGCGTATTTAGTATAAAAAATAGAAGGCTTAAAAGGGAATATATATAAAAAAGTTAGCCGAAAACGTGACTCTCAATGATAAAATTGGCGCTGACCAAGGCCATTTACGACTTATATCCGTGTATAAGCCGTAGTTGTGTAGGAGATAAAATCGATGAAGTACTCAAAAACTAAAACACAAAGCGTAGGCAGTTTCTAGTCACTAATTAGCCTTATTGACTGAGCCCTAACTCCATAAACAAGCTATGTGGATTATCGGTATAATTACCAAAACTTGCACAGCGTTGAAAACCTAAATTTTCATACAGACTAATCGATTCAGCCTGTTTCGGGCCTGTTTCTAACCGGATCAAAGGGATCTCTTCTTCGCCAGCATGATGCAATAAAATTTGCATTATACGCCGAGACAAGCCTTTACCACGATGACTTGGTTTGACATACAGACGGCGAATTTCACCATAAGGTACTGTGTCAAACTGTCTGACAATCGCACCACATGCAACAATACCCTCCTCGCTTTTTAAGCCAATGGCGTAAACATTAGCTTGACCAAGCTCACTCACCGACAGCGATTGTGCCGTGGCTACTGGGTACAGAGAATTTATAAGCCTATCGATATCAGAAAAAACATTAATCACATCCGGATCATCAGGGGTTAAGTCGACTAACTGCATAAAAGCTCTAATTATATTTATTGTTTGATAACAAACTATACCGAATTGTTGCAAATGAACAACCCAGAACTTTGGATTTTTCATTTATTTGCTATCTTATTAGTCACAACTTTGTCGTATGTCAAAATAACAACACTTAGCTATTTTCTAAAAAGTAGCAAGCACGTCAAAATAATAGTTTGCTGTAGTGTTAAACGTTAGCACCTTTTATAAAGTACGGGTTAAAAAATAGATTAACGACTAAAGTTTTAACGCCCTGCGTCGATAAATAACTAAGTTAACGTTAAAGGAATAACAATGAAACTCCCCAATCTTGGTCAAGCGCAGCAAATAGCTTTGCAAACGGTGTCGGCTAATCGCGCCACGGAGTTTAAAGCCGCCGCATCTCTTGTCGAACCACACGATCACCTTTCAACACTCGAAGACGCAGCAAGTACACCCCTTGATAATCCATTTAAAGGCCGCCAACTTAATCAAGATTACACCCCCTCTTCTTACATTGGTATGAACCGTTATAGAGTCACCTCCAGCACCACCATTAACATAGGTGAACCGATTAAAGAGCCGACCTATCGCTATGGTGACTTTACAGATCCCGATGATATAAATGCTTTTTTAGATCAAGTAGACCGGCTTGAAGGCGAACATAAATTTATGTTCCAACACCTAAAACCAACACAAGAACTACTTGATTTGGTGCAAAAAATGAGTGATGAAGAGCTTGCTGTATTTAGTCAATTTGTTGTTACAACATCTAGTTATCACTTTGGCACAGAAAACAACAACAGCAGTGCACAGTTAATTTCATCTTTAAGCAAACTGTCAGATGATGCCTTGAGCAGTACTCTTGCAACAATGGATAAATTATTACAACAAGGGAATGATTATAAGAAGCCGATGTCACCATTAGGTGAAAATGAGCATGGTAATGAAAGAGTCGAAATGATCAGTATGCCTGAAGCCATAAACTGGTTTAAATCAAACTATAAGGCTAACAGTGCAAAATATGAATTGGCAAATGATTACACCAATTTATTAATAGAAAAAAACCTCAGCGAAGATCAACTTATGCAGTTAAATGACCACTTATCTGACAGTACGCTTACACAAAGCAGTGGTATCATCGACATGATGAGCTTAGTTAAAAACCACCAAACGGATGATGTATTGGCAATGCTCAATGAAGTTGATAAAGACCAAGAACCTAACTTATTTAGTTACCTTGCACAGCAAACTAATTATCAAGCCAATAAGCAGTATTACCAAATGGATAATGGTAAGTTTGTTGCACAGCAAGATAATATTAGCTCTGACTCTAATAGACGTGAGCTTTATAACAATATCTTAAACGCCTATAACGACATTGGCATGGGCTGGATAAACGATGCGCTAGAGCAATTCACAGGGAGTCCCGCACAGATCCAAAACGAATTATGGCAAACACTACTTGATGATAAAGAAAAAATGCCCGAGCAGTTTACTCGCTCAGATTCAGTTGAGGCATGGGCAATAAATAATATTGCTCGGATAGAAGGCGCATTCCACGTAACACAAATGAATAAAATTTATGATTATAATAGCGAGCGACTAGTTCCTGAATTAATCGGTGATCTTACCTTTTACAGCAGTGGCAACATTCGTAGTTCAGTAGATAGTGAAGAGCCACAATCAGCTGAAAATCAACCGTAATTAAAGAACTTACGGTGCTCTGCTCCGGCTAAGTTGGCATTCACCTTATTAGGGTGTTTATACTCACGCCAGTTTGCCACATTACGGCCAACATTTAATTTCGCAAAGTCAGTATCGCCATCTGGCGACATTCCCAAAAACTGTTTTAGCTTCAACAGGCCGCCAGGTTCGCTCACATCTAGCGATAAGAAATCATCACGATCTTTAAAATACTTAAATACCGCCTGCTGATGTTTAGTATAACAAGCAGCCAAATCGCGCTCACTCAACGGGTAAATAGAGGGAAACGTTTGATGAAAGCTGCGCTTTAGAACCGGGCTAAAGTGCCCAGTTTTAAGATCAAGATGTGGCGCCATTTTTTCAAGCAGCATCGTGATGGATGGCAACCATGCTTTTAGGTCTCGGTTTAAATAAATAAACTTAGCACCAGGAAATAACCCGTCTAAATGCATATAGTCACTAAAACACGGTGCGTCAGATATAGCATCAGCTATTTCAAACGCTTTTTTAGTAAACGCGGTATGCGCAACCAACAAGCCCATTTCTAACAACGCAACACTGATGCTCGTGGTGCCGGTTCGAGGCAGACCGATAATAAATATCTTAGACATCTAACGTCACTCATTTTTAAAAGGCTGCTAGTATATACCTAAATGACAGCATCACCCACAGAGCAACAACATAGTTAAGCGGTAGTTTAACCGCAAGCTCCCTTATTTATTATCCATATTACTACGGTGCCCATAACTCAATACTCGAGTAATTTCTAATTTGTCGCCTAAGTCATGCCAAAGCATCACAAAATCAGCTTTACCGTCACATTTATTGCCGCCATTTTGACAGAATATGTGAGTTCCTTTGGTCATCACACCAAAATCTTTAATGGTAAACACTTCAAACGTGCCGCTGACCAACTCCCGCGTATACTTGCCACATGCATATTGTTTAGTATTAGCTATCATGGAATTGCGATCCCAGGTAACTCCACCGTTATCATGATAAAACTCAACACCTTCTGCGAAGTAGCTAGCGTGCTTAGCAAGTTGTACTGGGTTATTACAATGATTAAAAGAATCAAAAAGTGCTGTATCTAAACGCATCATTTTACTTTGCAAATCAGTAACATCAGCCTGACTTACCAGCGGCATTAGTAACAATGCAAACAGATATAACTTTTTCATAGTCATTTAAAGCTTCCTGCGTAATAAACGAGCCGATAACATCTCTCGTTTAATTTATTATTGTTGATATATAAACCATATCCCAGTGTTTGTTGCGATTCAATCAGTAACTCCGATTTTTCTATCAATATAAAGATAATGCTTTTTAGACCATACACTCTATTGCTCATTAGATATTAAACACTTTGTTACGCAAAAATACTGTTCAAAATATCTGAGCAATTTATACTGAGGGCAATGTCGATATGATCAGAGGTTTTAGCGTGCAGTTTACACAAGGTATGGAATATTTTTTTTCGGGCTTCAAATTAATTACCCAAAAAGGCTTGAAGCGATTTGTATTTATTCCTTTATTAATCAATATCGTGCTTTTTGGTAGCTCATTATTCTTTTTATATGGCTGGCTTACCGATGGGTTTGCTTATTTAAATGATCTATTACCAACGTGGTTAAGTTGGCTGGAGTGGCTGATGTGGCCTATTGCAGTATTAGTGATTTTATTTAGCTACAGTATGCTGTTTTCGGTGATCACTAATTTCATCGCCGCGCCCTTTAACGGCTTACTCAGTGAAAAAGTAGAGCTGTATTTAACAGGTCAAAAAATTAATGATGATGGCTTAGCGGAGATAGTGAAAGATGTGCCACGAATGCTTGGCCGTGAGTGGACTAAGTTGTGCTATTACCTACCACGTGCCATTGGCTTTTTTATCTTACTGTGGATATTACCTGTTATCGGCCAAGTGTTATGGGTGATGTTTACCTGTTGGATGTATGCCGTGCAATACAAAGATTATCCGTTTGATAATCACAAAATTTGCTTTAAAGAAATGAAAGAAGACTTAAAACAAAAACAAACTCTCTCGTATGGATTCGGCTTAGCCGTATTGTTGCTTACAGCCATTCCTATCGTGAATTTAATTGTTATGCCAGTCGCTGTGTGCGGCGCAACTCGCTTGTGGGTTGATCAATACCGCCCTAAGTATCGCGAATAAAACGCTCAGAGGGGACGACAATATAAGCCATTATTAAGTCCCCTATTTACACTAAAACTTGCCGTGTATTAGCGATGAAATGATGCACTTCGCGCTCAATTTTAGGAGCAACAGGCTGCTCTGGAGCGCGATCATTTGGGCATGGCATCCTTGGAGTTGTGCCAAACAAACGACAAATTAATGGCCGTTCATCATATACAGTGCATCCCTTTGGACCTAAGTGTACACAATTAAATTCATTTAATGCCGCTTCGTGCTCTGCATCGCTTTTTACCGGTAATCGAGACATTTCTTCAGATGATGTTGTCACTGGACCGCAACAATCATGACAACCTTCAACACATTCAAACGATGGAATGTTAGCGCGTAATCGCAAGATTACTTTTTGGTTTTTATACATCAATTTTTACCTTTATTTAGCCAGTATTCATGCCGCACTAAAATTAATTAGCTATATAGGCTTTGCGGCACTTTTGTCACGTTCAGATGTACTGTGATCTCTTCTCTGTCATGATATAAATGCTTAGCTTGTAATTCATAGCTTATACCGTATTTATTAAGCTCTTCTTTGATCATCGTTAAGCACTCATACACACTGTCAAAGCGCTTTTTCATTGGCAGCTTTAAGTTAAAGATAAGTTCTTTCGCGTATGCGTTGACCGCCCAATCAATCATAAGACTGGTTACTTTGGTTGGTTTTTCTACCATATCGCATACTAACCAAGTAATATTTCTTTTCTCAGGGCGGTATTTAAAACCATCAACACGGAAGTGCTTAACTTGACCTGTTTGCATTAAATCATCATTCATTGGGCCGTTATCAATGGCGCTAACAAACATACCGCGACGCACTAGTTGATACGTCCAACCACCTGGGCAGGCACCTAAGTCAACACTGCGCATACCGGCTTGAACCCGCGCTTCACGATCTTTTTCCGCAATAAACACATTAAACGCTTCATCCAGTTTTAAGGTCGAGCGACTCGGTGCATCACTTGGCATTCTTAGTCGTAATATTCCCATAAAAAATGGGGAATTATTATAACTATATGAATGACCGACAAACGCGGTGTTATTAGTTAAAAACATGATGTGCATTACGGGGCGATTGGCTTTAGGTTCGCGTAACACGGTGTTTTGTTTCTCTAAAGCCTTTTTAAGTGGGGTAGAGATTTTTTTGCAGAAAGTTAACAACTCTTTGCCTTCATTGGTATCGGGTGTTTCTACCCGTAGCTCTGAGCAAAGTGGAAAATCGACCGCTGCTTTTACTATTTCGCCAACACGGTCTTCGACGGGCATGTTTTCAAGTAAAGTGCCGGCAAACCACTGACGGGCAAATACCATATTTTTGAAATCAACCTTTTTGATGATTTCATCACTATGCTGCGCTTCAAAACATTCGTAAATAACATAGCCGGTATTTGGCTTTGCTTTTACATACCCAGCAAAACCTTGCTCTGCGGCATGAAATGTTATTTCTGCAGCGGCATCATTTTCAAAACCACTACGGCAGTAAATCACTACACTTGACATAAAAACCCTTTAATTGCTCTTTTGAGCGATATTCTCTATTAAAATTTAAACCGTGCTACTTGCACTAATAAAATAGTCCAACCAATAATAAAACATAAACCACCAACGGGTGTGATGGGGCCAAGCCACTTATAACCGGTGATTGCTAATAAATATAAACTGCCACTAAACAACAAAATACCAGCAATAATAAACCAACCAGCCGATGTGAGGTTAATTCCCCATTTTATTAAAATGGCAATCGCAATTAACGCAAGGCCATGCACCATCTGATACTCTGCCGCAGTTTTAAATACGCCAATAGCATATTCAGAAACACGGCTTTTTAAACCATGAGCCGCAAAGGCGCCCAACACCACTGATAGCATGCAAAATAAACTGCCAGTCATTAAAAATAGTTTAATCATGATTTTTTCCTGCTAAAGATGCCTTTAAATATGCTGTTTAATAAAACTAGCCGCGTGCTCAGCGGCAGTTTGCACATTACCTAACTCTGTAAAGCCACTGCGTTTGCGTGGTTTTAAGGAATGATTGCCATCAGCTAGCCACACAAACTCTGGGCGTTTATCCAGTTGTAGCTGTGTTAATTCGTCACGGGTACCAAATGTATCGCGCTCGCCTTGGAGCACCATAAACGGGCATGGTATTTTACCAAAATGATCAATGCGTAATTTATCAGGCTTGCCTGGTGGATGAAATGGATAGCCAAATGCCAATACGCCTGAAATTGTTGGCATTGTTACTCGCTCTTCACTGACAAGCATTGATGCCATCCGCCCGCCCATTGACTTGCCACCAATAAATAACGGTAAGCTTGGCTGTACAAAGGTTAATATATGTGCAAAGTATTGCAGTAATTTAGGCGCACGATCTGGCGGGCGACGCTTATTGTTTTGCTTGGCTATTTGCATATATTCAAAGTCAAATAAGCCTACATCAATACCTTTTTCTGCCAGCAAGCTTGCCATTTTCTGCATAAATTCTGAATCACTAGCGGCTCCAGCACCATGGGCAAAAATAAATTGTGCCAAAGCGGGTTGTTGGTCACTTTTAATCCACTCGATAGTCATATTAATACTCTTGCTCTTGTTCAACTAAACTCAGCATCCACTGCTTAAACGATACTATTTTGCCTAATTCAGATTGCGTTTCACGACTTACTAAATAGTACGCATTTTTACTTTCTAAACTGTGGTTAAACGGAATAACTAAACGTCCTGCATCAATATCAGGTTTAGCAAGCACACTGTTACCAATAGCAACGCCTTGACCATGCACAGCTGCTTGCAGCACCATTGATGAGTGACTGAATATTGGTCCTTGGTTTACTTGCACATTACGTACACCGGCGGTTTTCATCCACGTTTTCCAGTTCTTACGGGTGGTATCATGTAATAAAGTATGGTTTGCCAAATCACTTGGCTGATCCAGCGGCTTTGGCCCTGTTAATAGCATAGGGCTACACAAAGGCACTAGGTATTCTGTATGCAGTTTATGCGTTTGCACGCCACTCCAATGACCACGGCCATAATAAATAGCCACATCAACATCATCGGTGAGTGAGTTTTCGTCTTGATCTTGGGCTTTTATTCGTACATCTATCTCAGGGTGCAGTTCGTTAAATAAGCTCAAGCGTGGCACTAACCATTGAATAGCAAAGCTGGGCGTTAAACTCACGGTTAATGAGCCTTTTGCACCACGGGCTAATAGCTTTTCGGTAGCATCAATTAGCTGAGTAAATATTTCTTTAATATCTAAAAAGTAACCTTGGCCTTCTTCGGTGAGTAATAAAGAACGGTTTTTTCGCAAAAATAGTTTTAAGCCAAGATGCTCTTCTAAAGTTTTTATTTGATGACTTACCGCCGCCTGTGTGACGTATAACTCTTCAGCCGCTTTAGTAAAACTCAAATGGCGAGCAGCAGCTTCAAATGCTTTTAATGCGTTTAGTGGCGGAACACGTCGAGACATAGTGATCAAACTTAGAATTAGTTTTTCTTATGGATAAGATTATATACACATGCCAAGGAAGTGTATATTCAAGACATAAAAAAAGCGACTTTCGTCGCTTTTCTTATCACGCTTTGCGATTACAAGTCGCTGGCGCTGGTATCCAATGGGCCAAAGCTTTTAACTAAATCATCCACGGCTTTCATTTGACTTAAATAGCCTTCCAACTTACTTAATGCAAGTGCACATGGGCCATCACATTTAGCTTCATTAGGATTAGGATGCGCTTCAATAAATAAACCCGCTAACCCTAATGCCATGCCGCTGCGAGCAAGTTCTGCCGCTTGTGCACGACGACCATCGGCAGAATCACTGCGCCCACCTGGACGTTGTAAAGCATGAGTGGCATCAAAAATAACCGGAGCCATTGGTTTCATGTCATCCATACCCAGCATATCAACGACTAAGTTGTTATAACCAAAGCTTGAGCCACGCTCGCACAATACAACATTGTTATTACCCGCTTCATTAAATTTAGTAATGATGTGGCGCATTTCGTGCGGGGCTAAAAATTGTGGCTTTTTAACATTAATAATTGCGTCCGTTTTCGCCATTGCGACCACTAAATCTGTTTGGCGCGCCAAAAATGCTGGTAATTGGATCACATCAACCACTTCTGCCACAGGCGCTGCTTGATGCGGCTCATGGACGTCAGTGATCAAAGGAACATTAAACGTTTTTTTGATTTCTTCAAAAATCCTTAAGCCTTCTTCCATGCCTGGACCACGGTATGAATTAATTGATGAACGGTTTGCTTTATCGAATGACGCTTTAAACACATAAGGAATATTAAGCTTAGTGGTCACTTCTACATAATGCTCAGCGATACGCATTGCTAAATCACGAGACTCAAGTACATTCATGCCACCGAACAATACAAACGGTTTTTCGTTTGCCAGTTCAATATCATTAATTTTAATTAAATGGTTGTTCATTTTTATTCCTTAAGGTGCAACTGCTTGCATCATTAAACCACAAATATATGCCATATACGTGCCTACGCCATAGCCCAGAACGGCTAATAATACCCCAACTGGCGCAAGCGATGGGTGAAATGCCGAAGCAACCACTGGTGCCGATGCCGCACCGCCCACATTCGCTTGTGAGCCAACGGCCATATAAAATAGCGGCGCTTTAATTATTTTTGCCACAATTAACATTAAACTGGCATGGGTAAGCATCCAAATTAAGCCAATAACGAAATACATAGGTGATTCAAATATAGCCGTAATATTCATATGAAGGCCAATTGATGCCACTAAAATATATAAAAAGCTGGAGGCTACTTTAGATGCGCCAAAGGCTTCAATATGACGTACTTTAGTAAACGACAATGCAATACCTATGGTCGTCGAAATAACAATTAACCAAAAGAACTTACTGTTTAAGCTATATTCTTGTGCCCATGGAAAGTTAGCGCCAAAGTAAGGTCCTAAAAAGTCTGCACAAAAATGCGCCAGACCGGTAATACCAAATGCAATTGCAATGATCAGCATATAATCATTGAGTGTTGGCAGACGTGCGTGCTCGGCTTGGTATTTTTCAACGCGATTTTTTAACTCTTCAATCGCGCTAGTATCCGCGCCTGTTTTCGCATCAATGGCTTTATGGTTGGCAGCCATTAACAGTAATACTGCCATCCATAAATTGGCGACAATCACATCTACCGTAACCATTGCTGAGAATATATCTCCGCCAACTTCAAACATTTCTTTCATCGATGCTTGGTTTGCACCACCACCAATCCAGCTTCCAGCAATCGTGGTCATGCCACGCCATACTGCATCAGGGCCATGACCACCGACTGCTTCTGGATACACTGCGCTCATGATCAAAATGGCCAACGGGCCGCCGATCACAATACCCGCAGTACCGGTTAAAAACATAATTAATGCTTTCGGACCAAGATTAATAATGGCACGTAAATCAATACTAATGGTCAGTAAAATTAAGCACGCCGGAAGCAAGTAACGTGATGCTACAAAGTACACATT
Organism: Pseudoalteromonas sp. SG41-5; assembly: GCF_014164495.1. NCBI lineage: Bacteria > Pseudomonadati > Pseudomonadota > Gammaproteobacteria > Alteromonadales > Pseudoalteromonadaceae > Pseudoalteromonas > Pseudoalteromonas sp. SG41-5. The sequence goes on from NZ_JACJFH010000040.1 coordinate 29,441, forward strand.
AGATGAATGACCATCAACAATGCCAAAAGTATTCAATAGTGAAGGTAAAAAATAGCACAGTAATAATGCTGGGACATATTTGTAAAACTTTTTCAGTGCGCTATTTTGACTGTTCGATGTTTTAAAAATAAAGCCTAATATTACTGCTAATAAACCAAAGACAACCGCGTCATTGGTGATCAGGGCAGTATGGGCGTCAGCCATGTAAATTCCTTAAAAGTTAATGGTGAGTTTTGTGATTATCTTCAAGTTCTTCAAGTTGATGCTGAATAATATCAATTGCAGGATCATCTGGACACTCATCGATAAAAAATTGTAAGTCGTCACGTGCCATTTTCGGACAATCAAGCTGGTTAAGTAAATAGCCTCTGTCGCGTCTTTCGTACGGGTCATCGCCTATTAGCTCCATCAGCATCTCAACACAGCTCAAAGCATGACCAAATTTATTACTGCTAATAAAGGCCCACTTTTGTTGTGCTAGATAAAGCTTATACACTTCTTCGTCAAAAATGAGCTCAAGCGGCTCTTGCTCATCACCATTTTCTTCACTGGCGTTTTCAGGAATAATATACCAACTTTGTTGACCTGAACTCGGCTCAAGTAAATAACCTTCCTCATCGCTAATAGCAACATGGACATTTATTTCACTATTATTAATCGTTACATTTGCATCAAAACCTGCATGGTTCAGCAAATGGCATAATAAAATACCCAGTGTTGTTTCAGAACCACTGCGCATACTCAGCATATAGCTAAAGCTATTTAAGGTGTATTCTGGGACTTTTAAACTGGATACGCTAAATAACCACTGAGTAAAAAACATATCAACTAGCGCATCAAACCGTTCGTGAATATCAGGGTATTGTTGGCATAGTTCGGTGACTTGATTTTCAAAGTCGCTCAGTGTGGCAAAGCTATCACTTAAATCAGCTTGAGGATCCCACTTCGCTTCAGCGCTTATACAACGATACAACGCTTGGGGAACGAATGTGTCAAAAGCCTCATCTTGATAGGATTCATTTTGATCTTCAAACCAAGGGGTGGTCATTAATACGGCAACATCTTTAATAGAAAATGAATGACTAGTTTACCTATTTTTTTACACAGATACCAACGTAGCACGTTAGATTAACGTTCAAAGACTGTTTAGTGCAGCCTTTGAACACCTTTAGTTACAAAATAAACGCTGTTTTGGCAACCGCTAGCTTACCAATGAAGGCAATGACCACAGTCGTAACAACTAAAAACACAATTTTTATACTGGTTTTTTGCTGTTTACTGGCAATAATACCCAGTGCAATATACGCCACTACAAGAATAATCTTTTCAAGCAGCCAGGTTTGTTCTAGTGGATTAATTTTTGCAATAGCCATCAGCGCGAAGGCTGAAATAAGTAAAAACGTATCGGTTGCGTGACTACCAATAAATACCAATTTATTTTTAGCGATTGCACCACTGCCGAGGCGAGAAAATGAACGTAGATAAAATAGAACAATGCTTAAAACTGCAATTGCCATGTGTGTGTGTTTGACTGCTAAATAATCCATATGCCCCTAACTACTCATTAATGTTAAAAAAGAAATTGTACCAATGTTGTTAAACATGCCTATTCTAATGCGTTAAATAACTCACCAGTTCAATGCACTGGGTATTATTTTTTAATCTGGAAAACGCATTAAAATTTCTTCAAGCTCCGCTAGGTTGTCGTTAAATGCATCGACCAGTTTAGGCTCAAAGTGTTTGCCTTTTTGCTGATTGATTTCATTAACGACATCATCAAGCGTCCACGCTTCTTTGTAACAGCGTTTATGGCGCAGCGCATCATACACATCGGCAATCGCCACTATACGGCCAAAAATATGAATGTCTTCTCCTTGGATCCCTTGTGGGTAACCTGAACCATCCCATTTTTCATGGTGATCACGTGCAATTTGAGCACCTGCATTAACGATTTCACGACGAGAATCTTGTAAGATGAGGTAACCTTTTTGAGTGTGCGTTTTCATGATTTCCCACTCTTCGGAGGTCAATTTACCCGGCTTATTTAAAATAGCATCAGGAATACCCACTTTTCCAACATCATGAAGTGGCGACGCTAAACGAACTAAGTCAGCCTCACGTTTCGATAAACCATACGCCAGTGCTAAAGTATGACATATATGCGAAACCCGCTTAACATGATTGCCCGTTTCGGTTGAACGCTGCTCCAGAGCTTCGCTTAAACGAAGCACTAATTCTTGCTGAGTTGCTTCGACCTCGGATTGTAATTGCACATTCTCATACGCTAACTGTACATTTTGCGAAAATATTTCAATTAAATGGCGCTGTGTATCCGATAAGTCGTGTGGAATACCGGATATAAAAAGCATTGAATTATGATTGTGTTCGCTGCAACAGTATGCAAACAAATAATTGTCTTTATAAACAATGTTTTTATCTCTAAATGCTTGTTTACATGCTGATAGCTGCTCGGTATTCAATACCTCTTCAATTGCTTTACCTTCGCTGCGTTCAAAATCGCCTCGCCCAGAAAACACCACTAATTTATGCTGATTATCTTGTGGGTTACCTGCCACTAAACTGGTGGCGTACATTGCTTGATCAACAGTGCCGAGCAACGATGTTAATTGCTGCATCACCCCTTCAATAAAATGATCAAGTGAGTGCGCTGAAAAAATATCTCGAGATGCTTTAATGATTTTTTCAAGCCCTTGACGAGATTGTTCAATCGATAAAATATCGCGATAAGAACGTAAGCTCGACATCACTACAGTAAATAGTTTTTGTGCGGTAAGTTCAGTTTTTGATTTGTAGTCATTGATATCATAACTAACAATGACTTGGCGCTCTGGCGCTTGGCCGGGTTGACCAGTACGAAGGATAATACGGATATGATTATTTTTAGCGACTTCACGAATATATTGCGCGACTTTCAAACCTGCATCGTCGGTTTCCATCACCACATCAAGCAGTACAATTGCAGCATCGGGATTATTATCTATTTGTACTTTAGCCTCAGCCCCTGAGTATGCACTAATAAACTCTAAACGCTTGTCTTGAAACTCAAAATCACTCAATGCCAGTTTCGTGACAGCATGAACTTCAGGCTCATCATCAACAATGATGACTTTCCATGTCCCCTTAACTACTTCACTTTCTACATCTTGTGGTTCATCCGAAAACAAAAAATCATCCATCATACTGAGTCCTCAAAGGCGTTTATTTTGCTCTCGCACTGTAATTGTTATAATTATCCCGGCCACTGTGCGAGCGTTACACGATCGTTATTTGCTAAATCTTTAACTGTAAGTATATTTGTATACGCCATTTGTGCAAAAAAACTATGCACTTTAGTACTTTGTTGATATCCATGCTCAATAACAAGGTAACCATTTGACGTTAAAAAATTGCGTGCTTGAGTAATAATATACTTTATATCAGCCATACCGTCATCATCGGCAACTAACGCAGAAAGAGGTTCAAAACGAACGTCACCTTGATTTAAGTGAATATCATCATATTCAATATACGGCGGATTACTAACTATTAGATCAAACTGTTGTGCTGTAACTTGGCTAAACCAATCACTTTGCACAAAGTCTACATTAATAAAGCCTAACCGCTGCTTATTTGTATTCGCAAGCGCTACAGCATCAGCAACCCTATCAACCCCTGTGATTTGCCAAAGTGGCATTTCGCTGGCAAGTGCAAGCGCAATTGCACCAGTCCCAGTGCCTAAATCAAGCACTTTAGCGGCCACAGGTAAAGGCAAACTGAGCGTATATTCAACCAGTGTTTCGGTATCTGGGCGAGGGATCAGCGTAGTGGGATTAACCTGCAGTGGCAAACTCCAAAATTCACGCGTGCCCGTTATATGAGCCACTGGCTCACCTGTTAAGCGACGTTGACAATAACTTTCAAATAGCTGTTGTTGTTGCGGTGTTAACTTTTGTTCTGGCCAGCTAAATAAGTAGCTACGTGGTTTTTGTAATACGTCGAGCAATAATACTTGAGCGTCTAATTTGGCACTATCGCTGCTACTTTGCAGCAGCAAAGTAGCACGCGAAACAGCACTTTCAATCGTGTCGGTCACGATTACTCATCACCCATAGCGGCTAGTAAATCAGCCTGATGCTCTTGCATTAGCGGCTCAATCACACAACCTAAGTCGCCGGCAACTACCTCATTTAAACGGTATAAAGTGAGATTGATACGGTGATCTGTAATACGTCCTTGCGGATAGTTATAAGTACGAATACGTTCCGAACGGTCACCGCTACCGACTAAGTTACGACGCTCTGATGCTTCAGCCGCGTGGCGTTTTTCATCTTCCGCTTGTTGTAGACGTGCAGCAAGCACTGACATCGCTTTCGCGCGATTTTTATGCTGTGAACGTTCATCTTGACACTCAACCACGACACCTGTTGGTAAGTGGGTAATACGAATTGCCGAGTCAGTTTTATTAACGTGCTGACCACCGGCACCTGAGGCACGGAACGTATCAACTTTAATATCAGCGGTATTAATTTGAATCGCTTCAGCTTCTGGCACTTCAGCCATTACCGCAACAGTACACGCAGAGGTATGTACTCGTCCTTGCGATTCAGTTTCTGGCACACGTTGTACCCGGTGAGCACCAGATTCAAACTTCAATTGCCCGTACACGCCTTCACCACTAATGTTAGCAATGACTTCTTTGTAACCACCGTGCTCACCTTCATTGGTGCTCACAATCTCTACTTTCCACTTTTTAGTTTCAGCATAACGGGTATACATACGGAATAAATCACCAGCAAAAATGGCTGCTTCATCGCCTCCCGTGCCGGCACGTACTTCTAAAAACACATTATTATTGTCGCGCGGATCTTTTGGTAGCATCAACACTTGTATTTGATCTTCGATAGCAAGGATTTGCGCTTTGGCTTCTTTGTATTCTTCTTGCGCCATCTCACGCATATCAGGATCCGAATCCTTTAGCATTTCTTCTGCTGTAGCAACATCATCTTGTGTTTGCTGATAGCCTAAAAATGCTTTAACAATTTCTTCCAACTCAGAATATTCTTTTGAAAGCGCACGAAAACGATTTTGGTCGCTAATAACTGACGGATCACTTAGCAGCGCTTGTACTTCTTCATAACGCTCTACTAAGGTTTCTAACTTACGATAAACGGACTCTTTCATGTAACTGCTATTCCTGATCAATACCTAACATTTTCTTTAATTGGCTTAACTGAGCAACTTCACCTTTTTTAGCCGCATCTTGAATTGCACGGGTAGGCGCGTGCATTAGGCGGTTGGTTAACTTGTTGGCCAGCTCTAAAATAATTTTTTCTGCGTCTTTACCAGTGTTTAATTGGCTTATTGCCTTATCAACCAGCTCAGACTTAATATCGTGTACATCTTGGCGATAAGAGCGGATCAGATCGACAGAGTCGAGTGAACGCATCCACATCACAAATTCCGCACAGCGCTGGGTAATAATCACTTGCGCTTCATCGGCGGCTTGTTCTCTTGAAGCGATATTTTCGCTTACTATTGCCTGTAAGTCATCAACCGAATACAAATAGGCCGCATCTAATTCACCAACTTGGCTTTCAATATCGCGCGGTACTGCAATATCAATAAATAACATTGGCTTATTACGGCGTTGTTTTAGCGCTTGTTCAACTACCCCTTTACCAATAATTGGCAAAGTACTTGCTGTCGAACTGATCACTATATCCGCCTGATGTAAGCGTTCAGGTAACTGCGCTAACGCAATAACGTCGGCATTAACATCTTCTGCCAGAAGGCGTGCACGCTCTATGGTGCGATTCGCCACGGTGATCTGTTGTGGTTCATTTTGATATAAATGTTTCGCTACCAGCTCAATTGTTTCCCCGGCACCAATTAATAGCACTTTGGTTTTATCTAACTTGCCATATATATGTTTAGCTAAATTAACCGCAGCATAAGCAACAGACACCGCACTGGCGCCTATATCGGTTTCCGTTCTTACTTGTTTTGCTACCGAAAAGGTTTTTTGAAATAACCGGTCAAATACCACACTCACCGAATTGTGATTTTTGGCGCTATTATAAGCTTGCTTTATTTGACCAAGAATTTGCGGTTCACCTAGCACCAAAGAATCTAGGCCACATGACACACGCATTAAATGATTGATAGCATCATTATCTTGATGACAATATACATTACTGCTCAGTTCGTATTCATCCAAACCGTGGAAACTAGCTAACCATTGCAACAGTATTTGGGAATTTTGCTGAGCGAGGCTACAATAGATTTCTGTTCGGTTACATGTGGACACAATAACCGCTTCATTAAACTGATCGTGATCGCTCAGTTGCTGTAATGCTTCTGACAATTGCTCAGGCGAAAAGGCAACCTTTTCGCGTAATTCTACAGATGCGGTTTTATGATTAATACCAAGTGCTACTATGGTCATATGTGCCAAATATTGCTAAGCCGTGCTCGAAAGACGATAATTTTACCAAAAATCAGCGGAATATGGAAAGTAAGGAACGACATTTGATTCGACTATATTTGATTTTACTCATATTTTTTTTATTTTTAAGTGGTTGTGCGCAGCAAATTAGCCCTCAAACAGCTCTTTATGACGATTGGAAGTCGCAATTATCACAACAAACCAATTGGCAAGTTGAAGGAAAACTGGCTTTTATTAGTCCAGATGAACGCCAATCAGCAAACTTAAATTGGCAACAACAAGAACAGTTAAACCAACTTATTCTAACGAGTTTTATCGGTACCCGTGTTTTAGCATTAACACAAAATACTAACGGCGCTGAACTTGAATACGATGATCACATTTACCATGACATTAATGCATCGCGCCTGCTTGCTAGGCTCACTGGTTTTAATATACCGATGGACAGCGCCGATAATTGGTTAAAAGGCACTGTTGACGATCCAAGTTTGCAAGTTGATGAACTAGGCCGAGCAAAAAATGTAACTTGGCACGCACCCGATGGCGATCAATGGCAAATAAGCTACGCTGATTACCAACAATACGCCGGATTTTGGTTACCTAAAAAGCTCACGTTAAAACACCAAGATATTAAAATAAAAATTCAACTTTACGAGTGGCACTTTAACTAACATGACTACGCACACTATGACTTCATTTTCGTTATTGGCTCCTGCCAAGCTCAATTTATTTTTACACATTAATGGCCGTCGTGAAGATGGCTATCATGAACTGGAAACCTTATTTACTTTTTTAAATTATGGCGATCAACTCACATTTACTTTGACTGAAACAACTGAAATTGAAGTCACTGGTGACACCACCGATATCCCCCTAAAAGATAATTTGATCTATAAAGCGGCCGTTTTATTACAAAAACACACAAATTCCCTTTTTGGCGCAAAAATAAATTTAACTAAAATATTACCAATGGGAGGCGGCGTTGGTGGTGGTTCTTCAGATGCGGCCAGCACACTTTTAGCGCTTAATAAATTATGGCAATGCCAGTTATCACTATCTGAATTAGCAGCGCTTGGCGTGCAGTTAGGCGCAGATGTGCCGGTGTTCATTAACGGCAAAAGCGCCCTAGCTCAAGGCATTGGCGAGAAGTTAGTGAATGTAGAGCTGCCGTCAAAATGGTATTGTGTAGTGCATCCAAGTGAACATGTCAGCACCGCGAAAATTTTTACTCACCCAGATTTAAAACGCAATACACCGAAGCTAAAAGGCCACTGGCAACAACAAACATTAGCCAACGATTGCGAGCCTTTAGTTAAAAAGCTCTGCCCTGAGGTTGAAAAGACCCTCCAGTGGTTGCTAAAATACGCTCCGTCGAAGATGACTGGCACAGGTTCATGCTGTTTTGTTGAATTTGCCACGCAAAAAGAAGCGCAACATGTTCTTGAAAATCTCCCCCATAACTGGGACGGTTTTATTGCCAGCAGCGTTAATATCTCTCCTGCTCATACGCAGTTGGACGCTATACATTGAAGCAATGAAGTAATGTACAAGTAAATAAAGTTTAAGTTAATAAGCTATACTTTTTTTATCGCTTATTAGTCCAAAAATTCAGTGCCTGAGGAACCCTACCGTGCCTGACATGAAGCTCTTCGCTGGTAACGCAACACCTGAGTTAGCTCAAAAAGTTGCAAAACGTTTATATATTGAAGTTGGCGATGCTGTTGTTGGCCGTTTTAGCGACGGTGAGATCAGTGTTCAAATTAATGAAAATGTTCGTGGCTCGGATGTTTTTATTGTGCAATCAACCTGTGCCCCTACTAACGATAACTTGATGGAGCTTATTGTAATGGTTGATGCCTTACGTCGTGCATCTGCAGGTCGTATAACAGCCGTCATTCCTTATTTTGGTTATGCACGTCAAGATCGCCGCGTGCGCTCTGCTCGCGTACCAATCACAGCAAAAGTTGTTGCTGATTTCTTATCAAGTGTAGGTGTTGACCGAGTTCTAACGGTTGATTTACACGCTGAGCAAATCCAAGGCTTCTTTGATGTACCAGTTGATAATGTGTTCGGTAGCCCAGTGCTACTTGAAGATATGAAAGAGCGTCAATTTGATGATGTTGTTGTTGTATCACCTGATATCGGCGGTGTAGTTCGTGCCCGTGCTATTGCTAAGTTATTAAACGATACCGATCTTGCCATTATTGATAAGCGTCGCCCACAAGCGAATGTTTCTCAAGTAATGCACATTATTGGTGACGTTGAAGGCCGTGACTGTATCATCGTTGATGATATGATCGATACTGGCGGTACCTTATGTAAAGCAGCTGAAGCACTTAAAGAACACGGTGCTAAGCGAGTATTCGCTTACGCTACTCACCCTGTACTTTCTGGCCAAGCATTAGAAAACATTCGTAACTCAGTAATTGATGAAGTGATTGTAACTGACTCAATTCCACTGTCTGCTGAATTAAAAGCAATTGATAAAATTAAAGTGTTAACACTTGCAGACATGCTAGCTGAAACAATTCGCCGTATCAGCAATGAAGAATCTATTTCAGCGATGTTCGAACACTAAACTTGGTTTAGTTAAAATATCCTGATGTAATAAAGCGCCTCGTTGGCGCTTTTTTTATGTATCGTGTTTCTTTTAATTAGTCGCGGTGGTATGATAGCGCGCCTTTTGGCTAGGGACCTTGGTCGCAAAGGCCCTACACTATTTAATTATTGGAGACATCATGTCTAACGAAACATATACATTTAATGCAGAATTACGCACAGCTACGGGTACAGGTGCGAGCCGCCGCCTACGTCGTGAAGATAAAATCCCTGCGATCCTTTACGGTGCTGACAAAGAAGCTGCATCACTTACTTTTGAACACAAAGATATTATCAAAGCACAAGAAAGTGAAGGTTTTTACACTCACATCCTTACTCTTGATATCGCTGGTGAAAAAGTTGAAGCTATCCTTAAAGATATCCAACGTCACCCGTTCAAGCCTAAAATCACTCACCTTGATTTCCAACGTGTAGATGCTACTCACAAACTTAACACTAAAGTACCAGTTCACTTCATCGGTGAAGAAGCGGTAACTAAAGCGGGTAACACTGTAGTTCACCAATTAACAGAAATCGAAATCACGTGTCTTCCTAAGTCACTTCCTGAATTCGTAGAAGTTGACGTAGCTGGCCTAGTTGCTGGTGACTCAATACACATCTCTGACGTTAAACTTCCAGCAGGTGTTTCATCTGTTGATTTAGCGAAAGGTGCTGATCACGACCAGTCTATCGTAACTATCAAAGCTAACAAAGCTGCGCCAGTTGAAGACGAAGCTGCAGAATAAATTTTAAGGTTTGCACCTTGAATTCTATTCAAATGCTTGTGGGCCTGGCTAATCCAGGCCCCGAATACGCAAACACACGCCACAATGCAGGTGCTTGGTTCATCGAGCAACTCGCTGCACGCTACAACTGTACGCTAAAACACGATCCTAAGTATCACGGCCTTACCGGCAAAGTGATCATCCAAGGTCAAGAATTCAAATTACTGATCCCTACTACTTATATGAATTTAAGTGGTAAAGCTGTCGGTAGTTTAGCCAACTTTTTCAAAATTCCTGTTGAGAGCATCCTAGTTGCCCATGACGAAATGGATTTAGAACCCGGTGTTGCCAAATTAAAAAAAGGTGGCGGACACGGTGGCCATAATGGTTTAAAAGACATTATTGCAAAGATGGCAAATCAAAAAGATTTCATGCGTTTGCGCGTTGGCATAGGTCATCCAGGACACCGTGAAATGGTGACCGGATGGGTGCTTGGAAAAGCAGCCAAAGAAGACCAAGAGAAAATGGATGCCGCAGTAGATGAAGCAGTTCGTTGTATGGAAATACTTGCAAAAGACGGTGTGTTAAAAGCACAAAACAGACTACATTCGTTTAAGCCATAATTGGTTAAGCGGATCTAAACAAGGTATCTTAACTATGGGTTTCAAATGTGGCATCGTCGGTTTGCCTAATGTTGGTAAATCAACACTTTTCAATGCATTAACCAAAGCGGGTATTGAAGCCGCTAACTTTCCTTTTTGTACCATCGAGCCAAATACGGGCGTGGTACCGGTGCCAGATCCTCGTCTAGACGAACTTGCAAAGATTGTAAAACCACAACGTATTCTTACAACGAGTATGGAATTTGTGGATATTGCAGGTCTTGTAAAAGGCGCATCGAAAGGGGAAGGTCTTGGTAACCAGTTTTTAGCTAACATTCGTGAAACCGATGCAATTGGCCACGTAGTACGCTGCTTTGAAGATGACAACATCATTCACGTTGCAGGTACCATTGATCCTGCTGATGATATTGATGTGATCAACACCGAGTTAGTACTTGCTGATATGGATAGCGCTGAAAAAGCCCTTTTCCGTAACGCGAAAAAAGCCAAAGGTGGCGATAAAGACGCAAAAGAACAAAATGCCGTACTTGAAAAAGTAAAAGTACACCTTGATGAAGGCTTAACTTTACGTTCTTTAGCATTAACTAAAGAAGAAAAAGCGGCTATTAGCTCTGTTAACTTCTTAACAATCAAACCAACTATGTATATTGCTAACGTAGCTGAAGATGGTTTTGAAAATAACCCATATCTTGACCGTGTACGCGAAATTGCTGCTGCTGAAGATGCTGTTGTTGTGCCTGTATGCGCCGCGATTGAATCTGAGCTTTCGGAATTAGATGAAGAAGATAAACTTGAGTTTATGGCCGATCTTGGTCTGGATGAGCCAGGTTTGAATCTAGTGATCCGTGGTGGTTATGAGTTACTTCATTTACAAACCTACTTTACTGCAGGTGTAAAAGAAGTACGTGCATGGACAATCCCAGTAGGTGCAACTGCGCCACAAGCTGCAGGTAAAATCCACACTGACTTTGAGCGTGGCTTTATCCGTGCACAGACCATCGCTTTTGATGACTACATCGCCTATAAAGGTGAAAGTGGTGCAAAAGAAGCAGGTAAGATGCGCCAAGAAGGCAAAGAATACATAGTTAAAGATGGCGATGTAATGAACTTCTTGTTCAATGTTTAACACCATCCCAGTGTGACCTATCACCTTTAGTGATTTTTAAAGGCTCGTTTTTACGAGCCTTTTTTATTTTTGCACTATCATTAAATATCAGCTGTTGTGAATAAGTCACAATAAAGCAGTTAAAAAAACACCATTTTTATTAAAATTTAGCCTGTTAGCCTATTTTTCCCGCAAACAAACCAAGATACGTGTTTTTTTGCAAAAAAGGTGTTGACGGATTTGGGTCATATCAGCATAATACGCCCCGCACTCAGCGATGAAGTGCTAACAAAAAAGATGGCTAAGTAGCTCAGCTGGTTAGAGCACATCACTCATAATGATGGGGTCACAGGTTCAAATCCCGTCTTAGCCACCATTATTTTTTGTTGCTCAATGAAGAGTTTAAATAACTACCTAGTGTTTTATTACACAACGTATGCGGGAGTGGCGGAATTGGTAGACGCGCTGGATTTAGGTTCCAGTATCTTAGGATGTGAGAGTTCAAGTCTCTCCTTCCGCACCATGTTATTGATAAGAATTAAAATTATCAATTGTTATTGTTGGGATATCGCCAAGCGGTAAGGCACCAGGTTTTGATCCTGGCATTCCCAGGTTCAAATCCTGGTATCCCAGCCAACAATGGCTAAGTAGCTCAGCTGGTTAGAGCACATCACTCATAATGATGGGGTCACAGGTTCAAATCCCGTCTTAGCCACCATTTCTTTTTTAGAAGTGGCTCTGCAAGAGTTAAATTGCAACTCAATGAAGAGTTTAAAATAACTACCATTTCTTTGATTAATTCAAAGTGATAATGCGGGAGTGGCGGAATTGGTAGACGCGCTGGATTTAGGTTCCAGTATCTTAGGATGTGAGAGTTCAAGTCTCTCCTTCCGCACCATGTTCTTGATAAGAACTAAAACTATCAACTGATTCTTTGTTGGGATATCGCCAAGCGGTAAGGCACCAGGTTTTGATCCTGGCATTCCCAGGTTCAAATCCTGGTATCCCAGCCAACTTCTTCTACCAAAGAATGTTGTTAAAGAATAACTCTAGCT
>NZ_JACJFH010000041.1:0-41936 GCF_014164495.1 Pseudoalteromonas sp. SG41-5
TTTATTTCCATTTGATTTTTTTAGTGGCGCATAGATTGCATTTCTATTTGGGTATAACTAACGACAAAAGGAGCGTTTATGTGGGCCGCAATAAGTTACTTATTATTGGCAATTGTATTTATCATTATGGGGTGGCAGGTTAGTCCTAGCTATTTTTCGCTGCTATTCTATTGGACGGCTTTATCTTTATTACTGGTAAGCGGTGCCTATTTTTTTAATATTGCAAAAATTTTTCGTAAACGAGAAAACGGTGTTATCCCGTTTTACATTCGTTGGGCTTTCATACCTTTTTTATTGGGGGCACAAGTTTATAACGCGTGGAGCCGAAAGCACGATAAAGTACCGCCATTACAACAAATTAACGAACACTTATTTTTAGCCTGTCGCTTATTCCCTTCAGATATAGATACTTTAAAAGATAACGGTATTACCGCGATTTTAGATGTAACCTGTGAATTTGATGGACTTGAATGGTCATCAACACAAGAAAACATAAACTATTTAAATATCCCAGTGCTTGATCATCGAGTCCCAACACGTTCGCAGCTTAATCAAGCGATTAACTGGATTGCCCATCATATTAAAGATAATCGTCGTGTGGTGGTGCATTGTGCGTTGGGTCGTGGTCGTTCAGTGTTTGTGATGGCGGCTTATTTACTCAGTCAAAATAAGGAGGCTGATGTACATCAAGTGCTTGCGCAAATAAAAGAAACACGCGAAACCGCTAATTTAAATAAACACCAACTACGTCAACTAGTTAAACGCCATAGAAAGGGTGAGTTATTAATCAAAAATAAAGCGGTATTAATTGCCAATCCAGTTTCCGGCACTAAGTTATGGCAGCAAAAAGAGCATTTAATTGTTGCGCGTTTATCTGCTTATTATAACTTAAAAGTGATGATCACATCAGTCGAGAAAAATGGGATTGTGTTGGCCAAACAAGCGATAGCTGATAAGCCAGATATGATCATCGCCTGCGGCGGCGATGGCACCGTGGCAGAAGTGGCAAGTGTTTTGGTAAACACAGACTGTAAATTAGGTATTATCCCATTTGGCACGGCCAATGCTCTAGCACATGTGTTAATGGGAATTAAGTCAAAGTTGATCCCTGTGGAAGTAGCATGTGATTTGATTATTGAAGGGCAAACCAAGCAAATGGATACAGCATATTGCAATGGTGAGTTAATGCTGCTGTTAGCAGGGATTGGCTTTGAACAACACATGATTGAAAAAGCCGATCGGGATACTAAAAATGAGCTTGGTCAGTTCGCATATTTACAGGGCTTCTGGCAAGCTTTAGGCGAACAAAAAGCCCAAGATTTCACCGTACAGCTAGATGATAACGAGCCGCAGCAAATACATACCAATAGTTTAATTGTCGCTAATGCTGCACCTTTTACTACTTTACTAGCGCAAGGTGGGGGACAGCCAGATCATTACGATGGCTTGCTCGATGTTAATTGGCTCACTCCAAACCAAGACGCATCAGCCAATGTATTAAGTATTGCTGAGCTGGTATTTAGCAGTATTACCCAAGCACATTTTGCGATTAATTCACATCATACCAATGCGCGCCGCGTTGCAATATCGGCGACTCAGGAAATAAAATATGTACTTGATGGTGAAGTTAAAAGTGCTGATAAATTGATCATTGAAATTACTCCGCAATCACTGGCGGTGATCTGTGCAGAGCAGGTCGAGTAACTGAACTTGTTGCGCGTTATAAGCTATAACGCGCAATGGCTGTTACTTCTTTTTAATACTAGGCCACACAAAACCGCTGTTTTGCGGTTGTGCATCGACACAGTTATCGAGGTATAACTGCTCGACCTTGGTACGCGCCCAAGGTGTTTTACGTAAAAATTTAAGGCTCGATTTTACACTTGGGTCAGATTTAAAACAGCGAATATCAACATGCTCACCCATTGCTTTCCAGCCAAGTGTTTGCTCGAGTTTTACTACTATTTGTTCGAGTGTAATGCCATGTAACGGGTTGTTTGCTTGCTGATTCATAAGTCACTATTGCTTGATAAAAGTCGCTGCTATTGTAACGTAACTGTGCGTTGATACCAATTCTATTAATTAACGCGAATTGTTTTAGGGGCGGTTGGGTAAATAATTTCATTTTGCTCGTTGAGCATTAACCAATTTAACGCGCTATTATTGTGATGAGGGTTTTTTGCTGCACAGATCACCCGCACATTAGCCATTAAAATAATCGCACCTTCACTGTAGCGTTGATCTTCAAACCAACATAGTTGCTGCTCGCTAACTTTATTTTTTGCGTCAAGAAACAAGGCCGGTTTTTGATTATTACTGAAACTATTAGCCGAGTAAATTACACTGATAAAACAGATGCCTATAATCGTTATAATTCGCATATTTAGCCTTTGCATTAAAAAATAACTACACTAAGCTTATACCTAAGTTACCCCAAAATACTAGTTTCAGTTGCAATTAAATGCGTTTAAACCAGCCCACTTAGGGTTTTAGGGTGACTTGGCCATAAAATGTGTTAGGGTAAAATCCACAAAAATAATTTTCTAAAGACAAGGTGAACACATGCAATTTAAACAAACGATGATTGACGAATTTACACTGTTAGCAAAATTTCCATTAACCAGTAAAATGCAAGGTATTAAGTTACATAGTGATGCTGATGAAAGCTTATTAAGCGCGGCACAACGATTGTTTGATAAAGGTATTATAGATAGCCCAGATGGCGGTTACTTAACCGATCTGGGCTTAGATCTGATAGAGCACGTAACCGTGCTACACAGTGCGTTGGGTAATTAAAAAATATCAGGCTGCATCCGGTTGGTTTTGTGGTGCAGCATCAATAAATGCATCAAGCTTGTTACAACGTTCATAAATGGCTGCTATTTTCGGATACGCAGTCATATCGACGTTAAAACGATAAGCATTAAATACTTGCGGCACTAAACACACATCAGCAAGGCTAGGTTTATCACCCACACAATATTCATTTGTATGATCAAGTAGCTGTTCAATTTTTTCAAAACCAACCTCTACCCAATGACGATACCAGGTATTTTTGATTGCATCGTCAGCACCAAGTTCACCACTTAAATATTTCAGTACCCGTAGGTTATCAATAGGATGAATATCGCAGGCAATGGCATAACATAAATTACGGATCTGGGCTTTTTGCCAGGCATCACCAAATAATAGTGGTGTGTCGGGGTGTGTTTCTTCAAGGTATTCTAAAATTGCCATCGATTGTGCGAGTACACCGTCATTGGTTTCCAGCGCAGGTAATAACCCTTGCGGGTTTTTATCTAGGTATTCAGGTGCTTGTTGCTCAGATTTTAGTAAGTTAACAGTTACTAACTCATGCTTAATATTTTTTAAATTAAGCGCAATACGAACGCGATATGCGGCAGATGAACGAAAATATGTATAAAGTTTCATGGTTCAATTATCCTTGTGGGCCACTGTAGTGTTTTTTAATAGTTCGCCAGCAATCAGTGTAGTTAGGTTGGCGCTCTTTGCCTTCTAATGCGTATTTTGTTGGTGAAATAACGTAACGTGATTCAAACATAAACGCGAGGGTATTTTCGTAGCGTTGCGGTTCAAGCTCTGCGTTAGAGGCCTTTTCAAATACATCAGCTTCTGGGCCATGCGGTGACATACAATTATGTAAACTCATGCCTCCTGGTACAAAGCCGTGCTCTTTGGCGTCGTACACGCCTTCAATTAAGCCCATAAATTCACTCATAATATTGCGGTGATAATAGGGTGGGCGAAAAGTGTTTTCTGCCACCATCCAGCGTGGAGGAAAAATTGCAAAATCAATATTAGCAACGCCTTCTGTGCCTGATGGTGATGTCAGTACTGTGAAAATAGACGGATCCGGATGATCAAAGCTCACTGTATTCATTACATTAAAACGTGCTAAATCATATTTATAGGGTGCACTGTTGCCCGTCCAGGCTACAACATCTAAAGGGGAGTGGCCTATATCACAGCGGAACATATTACCGTTGAACTTAGCAACCAACTCAAACTCACCTTCTTTATCTTCAAAGGCAGCAACAGGGTATTGAAAATCACGGTCGTTAGCGTAGCCGTTGGCTCCCACTGGGCCGCGCTCAGCTAACACATAAGCATGACCATAATTTTCACAGATATAACCACGAGCAGTATCACAGAGCAAAACGACTTGGAATTTAATGCCACGCGGGATCACTGCGATTTCACCCGCTTTAACCGTTAAATTACCACATTCTGTTTTCAGCAGTAACTGACCTTGCTGCGGCACAAATAACATTTCGCCGTCGGCATTATAAAAATAACGATCAGTCATTGATTTATTCGCTACATAAACATGGATGCCAATTCCTGTTTGGCCATTGGCGCTGCCGTTTGCAGCCATAGTGATCAAACCATCAATGAAATCGGTTGGCGTGGTTGGAATATCAATTGGATCCCAACGAAGCATAGTAGGTGGAGTTGGGACTTCGGTAATTGGAGCGGTGCGAATTAAACCGTTATCAATTGCGCTGTAATCACTTTGGACAACCGATGGGCGAATACGGTACATCCAAGTGCGGCGGTTATCAGCACGCGGCGCGGTAAATGCGGTGGTACTAAATTGTTCAGCGTATAAATCGTATTTTACTTTTTGCGGGCTAAACTGCCCAATAGGCAATGCGCCAGGCAGAGCTTCGGTTTCAAACTCATTGCCAAATCCTGTCATATATTTTAATTCGCTGGTCATCACTCGACTCCTTTATGTTTTACTGTAAGATACTCTCAAGTGAGACTAAATTCAAACATCATGCTTTTTGCCACTGTACATATTTATGGACACTTAAACATGATTGTAAATTAACAGGACATAGCCGTTATGGCTCTCGATTTAGAGACATTTTTACCTTATCGTCTGGCTAACTTAGCCAGTAAAATGAGTGAACAGTTTGCACCCGTGTATCAACAACAAAGTGATTTAAGCATTCCTCAGTGGCGTATTTTGTTTAATTTAGCCCAGTTTGGACAAAGCAACGCGAAAGCATTGTGCGAGCAAGCAGCAATGGATAAATCCACGGTATCGCGGGCTATTAAGGGATTGATAGATAAACACTATGTAGTGAGCTTAATCGATCCAGCAGATAAACGCGCCAGCTTGTTAGCGTTGAGTGAGCAAGGGTTGGGCTTGTATCAGCAATTAGCCTCAGCTGCTATAGCGTGGGAGAAGAATCTGTTGGATGTTTTAACTCAAGCCGAGTATCAAACCTTGCTTAGTTGTTTAGATAAGTTAACTAGTAAATTAGATGAATAAAACAAAAAGCCCATCAAAAGATGGGCTTTAAAATTAATTTAATTTGTAAGTTACCTTAGCAAATTAGAATGTGTATTTAACACCTACACGCATTTCCCAAAGTGACGGCTTAGTTTCCACACTTGCACCTGCTGGATCATTAAAGCTGGTGTAAACGTATTGACCATTAACAATTTCAGTCGTTACAGCACTTTGTAATGCACTGCCGCTTTTCAGCACGCCCCAATCGTCATTTAGCATGTTACCGATGTTTTTGATAACAAAGTATGCTGAGCCTTTTTGATCATCAGTAAAGCCCATAAATTCTTGCTCAACTTTGAAATCGAACGTAACCCACCAATCACCATCAATACTATTACGGTTATTGATTTTACCGCGAGTTAGGCCTTCGCTTTCAACCCACTCATTAAAGGCTGCTTGATCAAAGTCAGCACCATACACAACTTGGCTGTCGTCAAGTGTTGGTACATATAATAATTGCCGCGCAGCACCATTATATCCAAGAGCATAGTTATTGTTGTCATCAAAACCATAAGAATACGGCGTGGTTTGTTGAGCTTGACCAAATAAGTTGAACTTAGTCTCGTAACCATCAAATAACTCATGGCTATACGCTAAACTCATTGTAAAGCGGTGCGGAATTTCATAGTTAGATGTTGCCACACCTGGGTTTTCAGAATCAGACACCGCAACGTAATGATAGTTAGAAAATGCTACAGAGCTAGTCATCGGGTTAACATCTTTAGACACTGTATATGCATAAGAAAGAGCAAAGTCAATGCCATTATCAAATGACTTATTCATTGCAAGAGACAGAATATGCGAGTAAGCATCATCACCTTTAACATTGGTTAGCAAGAAGTCAGAACCACCATTATAAATAGGGCGACCATCTGGTGCTGTGCCAGTTTTGTTATACGATATGTTTTTAACAATGGCTGAGTCTTGCTTATCGGTATAAAGATAATCAACATTAAACACATAATCGCTTTCAGTGATATAAGTACCACCTAGTGAGAATTTCCATTCTGATGGAATCTCAAAGTTAGGATCTGTCACATTTACTGGAGCATCTGCGCCACCTTGACCTACTTTATCATATAAGCCTTGTGGAATATCGTAACCAGGTTGACCTGTGCCATTGAATGCGACAGCATCCGGACCAAGGATTTGCATATTTTTTTGATTAACTTGGACATTACGAACACCATCGTTTGAATAGCTGTTAGAAATCCATACGTTAGGGTTACCACCTGAATATAAGCCAATACCGCCGCGCAATTCTAACTGATCATTATATATCCAGTTAACACCTAAGCGTGGTTGAAGTAAGTCAACCCCATCAAGGTTTTGGCTATTCGAATAGCCATAACGGTCTTCAAAGTTTTGATTATGGGTAGGTTTATCGTTACTTGTATACCAATCATAACGAAGGCCTGCAGTAAATGTTACATCATAATCAATTAGATCAAATTTGTCTTGGAAGTATAACGTATTTAATGCGTACTTAAATTCACCTGCTGCATCGTCAGGGTTTTGACTTTCGGCATTGCCGTAATAAACGCGAGCTAGACCTTCTTCAAAATCCTTAATTGAAAAGAATTGATATTCTCCTTCCGAATGCGCTACAAATAAATTATATACATCGAGTTCTTCACGCTCATAGCCAAATGATAGCTCATGGTCTTCAAGGTAATATGTACCACCTAATTTGAGTGATAAATTATCATAACTTAATACGTTTGATTGGCGAGAATCATCTGGACCTAAGTAAACATTAACACTTCCAGTAAACACATTAAATTCACCAAAACCAGATGCTGCATCAAGTGAATTTTGACGGTTATCAAGTTTTGAATAGCCTACACGTACTTCAGTTGAGAAATCATTAGTCCAATCTGAGTATAATGACGTTACATATGACTCAAGTTTTGCGCCACGTTCATAAAAATGATTAGACAGAGATAATCTGCTTGAACCACCATCCGATTGAGCGATTGAGAAGCCATCATTGTAGTTATATACAAAGCTTGCACGATGTTCGTCGTTTATGTTCCAATCTAGTTTAACTAAGATTTTTTCATCTTCAACGGGCATGCTAGGTATCATAGTACCTGGATCATAGTTATACGTGTCTTTAGCGATTTGGGTAATATGATCTATAGTTGCTTGGTCAATTCTTTTGTTTACAAATGGCGTATATTCGAAAATCTCAGCGCCTTCAAGCTTCTCATAAGAAGTGAATAAGAATAGCTTATCTTCAATAAGAGGAAGGCCTACGTTAAAGCCGTAACGTTTTTCTGAGTAATCACCAAGCTCTTGTTTCTCGCCTTCAATTGAGTCACCTGACATTGAGTCATTGGTATAATCATAGAAGAAACCACCAGTGATTTCGTTGGTACCTGACTTTGTTACGGCGTTAATGTTACATGAAGTAAAACCACCGTATTGAACATCAAATGGTGCAAGTTCTACTGCAACTTGTGCAATTGAATCAAACGAGAAAGGCATTCTTTCAGTAGGGTAACCACTTGAGTTTAAGCCAAAGTTATCGTTCATACGAACGCCGTCAACAGTTAAGCTGTTAAAACGTGGGTTACCACCGCCACAATTGATAGCACCAGCGTTTGTTTCATCGATATAGATACGTGGATCAGCGCGAATAATATCTTTTAAGTCACGGTTAATAGCTGGTTTGTTTTCTAAATCATCTAAAGTGAAATAAGCAGCTGGACCTGTGCTGCCTGATTGAGCGCTAATTGGTGCGCCACTAACAACGATTTGTTCCATTTGTTGCGAGCGAAGTGCAACAGTTACTGGGTAAGTTTGACCAAGAGTTAAATAAACATCATCAAGTTGAGTATCTTCATATTTATCAGAATCAACAATGATTTTATATGGGCCGCCTACGCGTAAACCTTTTGTAGAAAAGTTACCTTGTTCATTTACTGTTGTTGTTTTTGTTGAACCAGAAGGTAAGTGGATAATAGTAATTTGAGTACCAGTGGCTGGGTTGCCATTTGGACCTGTGATTTGGCCTTTTACAGATGATGCAGTTTCATTTGCAAACGCTGCGCCACTTACGCCAACACAAGCTGCGATAGCAAGTGAAAGTGCTGTTTTGCGGAGTTGAATTTTCATTATTTATTTCCCGTGTAAGGTGTAATATTTTTTAGTTTTGGTATTAATTTGCTCGGATTTTCCAAGCAGCTAAATTGTACCCTATTATTTCATTACAAATAAGTTACATTGCACATAAATTTGTAATAAAAGTAGTTTAGAACAAAATTGCGGTTTTTCGAGCAATTTAGTACCCATGGGTCAATTTACTCATTAAATATGACAAAAGTATGAAACCCAGTGCTTTATGCATAAAAAAACCCGCTAAAAGCGGGTTTTACATAGAGTTAAAAATTAGAACTTGTAGCTGATACCAATCTTAGCTTGCCATGTTGATGAGCTCGTTATTTGGCTATAGTTTCTTACATCAGCTCCACCAAAGCTATTATCAATAATATAGCGTCCTTGGTCATCAAGACCACCAAAATCATAAATAGATTGGTCTGAATAGCCCAAGCTTTTTTCTATACCCCAATCGCTATTAAGTAGGTTAGCGAAATTATCAATCATAAGGTATAGCTCGCCACTATGGCCGTTAGCAAAGCCAGGGATTTCTTGTTTAATGCTGATGTCCATGGTGGTAACCCAAGGCTGCGTTCCAGTATTTTTACCGATAATGCCGCCACGTTGAGAGATACCTGCGCGATCTAAACGCTCTGCTAATTGTGCCCAATTCATTTCAGAATCAGCCCAATTGACATTCGCATCATCAGCACCCGTTGGAATATAGGCCAAATAAGCACTGCTACTAAATAAAGAACTTGTGTCACCTAAGTGAGCATCTTTATGCATATTCATTGTATAACTAAATGGACGACCAGAATGGCGTTCAAAATACATATTAAATTTAGTCGCATAACCGGCAATAAATTCAGCATTGTAGCCTAAGTTAATTTTGAAACTATGCTCAACTTCATAAAAGCCACGTGCTGCCACATCTTGATTACGATTAGCAGTAATATTGTGCTTATAGTTACCTTCGGCTTGCGACGCTGATCCAACAGAAGACTCAGTAACATCTTGATGAGCATAACTTGCAGAAACAAATAAACCGTTATCCCATTCTTTAGCAATACCAGTAGAGATAATGATAGAGCGACCATCGTCGGTTGAATTAGTCATTGCAATATCAACATTATCTTTCAATGCACCACTGTAGATGGTTTCATTAATTACACGCTCGCCGTCAGCCGCTAAACCGATAGGACGGATAGAGGTATTATGCCATACAGCTTCATTTTCTTTTTTGTGGTAAGCAATTTCGGCCTGCCATTTAAAGCCATTACCTAATAGTTCAGAATCAAATTCATATTCAAAGCCAACTTGAGCGCGAATACTTGAAGGTAACTTGAAATCAGGATCAATGTAAGCAGTACTTCCTGCGCCTTGCTCTAACGAATTTTTAATAACATCAGGGACCTGAGTGATATCTGCTGGGTTATTTTGGTAGTAGTCGTTTATTACACTATTTGGTGCAGAAACGAGGGTAATACCATCTTTTTGAAATGAGTTGTTATACCAGACATTTGGAATACCGCCTTGGAAACGACCAATTCCACCGTTAATAGTTAATGCTTCAGTTGCATAATATTTAAAGCCAACGCGAGGTAGAATAATATCTAAACCATCAAGGTTCTCTTGATTACTAAAACCATAGGTGCTTAGAAAGCTTTCATTAAGAGTCGGTTTATCATCAGATGATAAGCGCTCATAGCGAAGGCCAGCTGTCACTTCTAAGTCATCATTTAAGTAAAAGGTATCTTCAATATATAAAGCTAATTGACTACGAGTTACATCATAGGCGGTATCTGCTGAATTATTAGTGTACGCATTTTGATAAGAGAAATCATAAGCACCTACTTCGCGGTTTGCAAAATTTTCTAGACTAGTAAATTTCCATGTACCTAATGAGTTTTCAGCAAACAAGTTATATAAACGAAGTGATTCATATTGAGCACCAAAGTTTATCTCGTGCTCGTCCATTAGATAAGTTGCATCAAGTGTCAGTGTTAAGTTTTCAGTTTCAGATTTGTTCGCATGGCGATATCTATCAGTACCAAAATTAAAGTTAGGGCCCTTTCTGCCATTTTCTTCTACGGTAATGCTACCTAAGTTTGAGCGAGTAATACTGTCAGAGGTCACATCTTTATAGGCAATACCAATCTCTGTTGAAAAGTCTTCAGTCCAATCAGAATAAAGTTTAGTGGCAAAATTATTAAACTTAGTAACATATGCATATGTATTTGATTTTAAGACTACTCTATTTCCACCTTTACTCTCATTTTTCTCAGCTTGATCGTCTTGCCATTGATATGTGAAATCTAGGCGATGCTCATCACTGGCATTCCAGCTAAGTTTAACTAATAAATTTTTGTTGGTGTCTTCAGGCGCGCCTGCTAATGAATCGGTTAAACCATATTCGTCATTTAAAATAGCAATAAAACGATTGTAGCTGTCTTCTGTTATTTTAAATTCATTTGCAGCACCAGAATCCTTAAAGCCATAATCTAAATCCTGCTCACTTGACCACTGTGCGTAGTTTACAAAGTAAAATAGTTCATCTTTAATAACTGCGCCACCGACATTAAAACCAAAACGTTGTTCAGTTTGAATCGGTTTTACTTTATTCGTTGAATAAGTTTTATAACCGGCTTTATCAGTATCTTCTTCTTTAATTGTTTGAACATCGCCGGCCATATCCGGTGTAGATGTTTCATAGAAACCTGAAAATTTGAATTCATTAGTACCAGACTTCGTTACGGCGTTTATTGTACCGCCGCCAAAGTTACCTTTAGAAGCTGAAAAAGGCGATACGTCAACTGAAACTTGCTCTATTGCGTCAAGTGAAACGGGAGGTTGAGACGTCGGGTAGCCACCAAAATTTAAACCAAAGTCATCGTTTTGACCAATACCATCAACAGTTAGACCGTTAGTACGAGGGTTGCTCCCCGCAAAAGTTAACTCGCCATTACCATTGATACTTGCTAAAGGATTTAGACGGGCAATATCTTTAATGTCACGGTTAAAGCTTGGCATGTTATTGATTGTATCTTCGCCAAAGGTACTGCTTGAACCACCAGATTGCTGAATAATTTTATAGCCTGATACTTCAATTTTTTCGATGTTAGCTGCTTGAAGCTGAGAATTAAGACGATATGTATCGCCCAGTTCTAAATATATATTTTCAAGCATGGTATCGGTAAATTGGTCTGAATCAATAAACACAGTGTAAGGGCCGCCAACACGTAAACCATTGGCAATAAAGGTACCGCTTTCATTGGTTGTTAATTCGCTTACAGTGCCAGTTGGTTGGTGAATAACTTTAATTTTCACATTTGCAGCTGCAGTGCCAGAAGGTGTAGTAATTTTACCACGCATAGCGGATGAGGTATCTGCTGCCATTACGCTTGTAGAAACACCTAAGGCTAGGATCACAGCCCCAGTTAATTTCGAAAGGCGAAGCTTATTCATTTTGTTGATTCCCGTGGAAAGTTAAGGTTTATTACTTGTTTGTGTTAGCTGACATCTTAAGTGCCTTTGCTAACGGTTTTGCTGAACTATCAAATAACGTATTTAATAATCCTGCTAATCGAATACCGGCTTGTTGTAAGCGAGTTTTAATAATCGGTGTGTTTTCGTAAATGTAGCTAAAGCCAATCTCGTCATTATTTAGCTTGTATAGTTTGTCAGCTAAATTGTGTGACTCTGTTACCCATTGTTCTGGTGAACTGGCTAGGTACTCAGCAATTATTTCTGCATTATTAGTATCAATAAACTGCGCGAATTCAGTGAATGATAGGTTCTCATTTTCGATTAATTTAGTGTCCCACAATGAGTGCAGGTTGGTTGGCTGGCCAAAAAAGGTAACGTTAACACGGTTACCACCTCTGTCTTCTGCACGTCCGGCATGAAACGGCTGATGGCTATCGCCAACTAAATGAACAAGAAAGCGTAAGCTAAAACGTTTGGCATCTATTGAGCTGTTTTTGTTTTTTAGTGTATCGATGGCAAAATACATCCCTTCAAGAATGTTGCTTACATTATCTTTATTTAAATTTTCATCGTGGTTGTGAGTAAATGTAGTTGAGTTGCTTGGCGCGTTGATGTAATGCCAACGAGAAGATTTTTTTTGCCAAAAAGGACTCGGATCAGAGCGCATTTCATCAGCCCAAGTAGCAATTTGCGCTAGGCTTTGCCCTTCTAAAAGTTCTTTAAGCTCTGCTTTAGTTGCGTCTGTTATGTGATTTTCGGCAATTTTACCGACAATTCTGTGGCCATTTTGTCCCCAAGCCAATACATTTTGTGATGATAAAAGTACTGCGCCGACTAAAAGATAACTAAATCCATGTGTAATTTTGCGTAACATTTGTGTTTTCCTCAATGATCTTATTTGACAAGAGCGGCCTCTTCTATAGCGCGAATTGTCCTGATTTTGAGATAAATAGGAAGGACTCAAAGAAATTCATAATTTCCCATTGATAGTTCTTTCAATTCATAAGCTTAACTGTTTTGGGTAAAATTACTTGTTGTAATAAGTAATTTAAATTGGTCAAATAGGAGGATGAATCGTTTTGGATTGTTGAACTTTTGAAAATTAAACAGCTGCTTTTGCAACACAGCTTCTTTGTTACTGTTTTGTTACTGTTTTTTTTGTTGGTTTGGCTCAGTGGCCAGCTGAGTGTGGTTACATCAACGGGGACCTTGAAGCCTTTAATTGAAACATCTAGTCGCTGTCAGACGAGGGCAACAGAAAACCAATTGCAATTAATTGTCTATGCCTCGTCGCAAAAGGTTGCTCGTTCTTTAACACAAAACCTGTGTGACGATCCCGTTGTAGCAAAACAATATGGCGAAGTGATCGCTTTATGGGGTTACCGTACTGCCGATAGCATTGAGTTCATTGGTAAAGGTATTGCTGATTTAATTTTAGCAAAAAACAACATTATGTCAGCCTTCAAAGCTGAATCGACCTATAACTACCAGCCTGTGGTTGGCTTTCCAAGTTATACTGCGTTTTTTATTTCAGCTAAAGAAAAGCCAAAAATTAACAAGCAATACTTTTTGGGGAAACGGATTGGCTTACTTGATTATCCTACAAGCCGATCGGGGCATATACTACCTAAACAAAAGTTTAAAGATTTAGGGATCAACCTTGAAAATTTAAAAATTACTTACGCCAGTTCACATAATGAGCTTAGGGAGTTATTAGCCAATGGACAGGTTGATTTAATAGCCTCTTTTTGGAAGGAAGCAGATCAGGCGCATTTTTCTAAAAATTATATAACTCCAATCAGCGATAATGTAATAGGCACACGTTGGTACTTTAAAATGCAGCATGAGAACACTGATTTGCTGTGCGCTATCCAATCTCAATTAATCCAATTATCTAAGCAGCAAGTGTCTACTTATTTTAATCATGTTGAACCATACTGGCATTGTTCAGCGGGTAAAGCTGAATTCTTAGGAGAGCAACGTGATGAATAATAAGCGCTTGTTTGGCGTGACACTGCTTATTTTTAGTGCGGCGCTATTGACGTTTAAACTCTCTAGTTATCTGCAGCAGGCGCAACATAACGATTTAATAATGGCTGATATTGAAAACCGAATTGCACTAGATTTACCTCGGTTAGACTTATCAAATCGTTTTTTGAAACACTCGGGTAATCATGATGCTATTGTTGGTTATCTACAACGTTTGAATATGCAATTGATACAACAGCCAATTCAAGTTAATACCATCAATGATGTCTCACTGGCATTAACAAATAATGGCCGCGAAAGTCGGATAGAGTATCTTGAAACAAGTGATCAAAAAGTTGCGATTACATTTTTAATTGAGACGCGTTGGTGGCATACAAGCGATATTTATGCCTTTATTGTATTGTTATTATTGGCTTTTTTATTTTCTAAGTGGGCTGAACTTATTAACCGAACATCGCTGAAACACTTAGCATTAAAAGAACAAGTAGAGCAACTTCCACTGATTAATGTGCAAGTGAAACTAGTGATTGATTTGCAAGCCAAAGTTTTGGCTATTAATGATAACGCTGAGATAAAAGCTGGCTTAGCTAACAAACCACTGTGTTTTTACTTGGCTTTAATCGAGTTTTGCGTTGAGAATCCGGACGTGATACTTAATCAAAACAAAGATGTGCCGGATGAGTTAATTGAACTTGCTAATAAGTATTTTTACCGATTAACACAACTTGGCCATACTATTCGTAAACGGCCTAATTTTACTAACAGTCTAGAAAAAACCTTGAGTGAAATTAGGGCTGCATTGGATGAGGTACTTATTGAACACTCACAGCTGAAGGAGAAATATTACCCTCCTAAGGCACATGGTGAAGGCTCTCGGTCACGGTTACATAGTTATGGTTTATCGAATATCAAAGCAGATGATATAGAGGTGATAGGCAAATAACCTTAACCTGGTTAGTAAGTTAGTTCAGAATAAAAACCTCACACTGCTAATACTTAAACTGTGTGAGGTAAGCTCTGATTATTTAGGAGCAAATTCAATGGCTCTGACTGGACTATTTTCAATAAAGAAGCGTTTCAATGCCTGTGCATCTGTTTCGTCAGTGCTGACAAATCCTTTATGATTTATCAGTATCGGGTAGCCGTCACCGCCAGATGCATTGTAGCTATTAATGCTCATGCGATAGGTTTTGTTTTTATCCAGAACTTTGCCGTTGATCATCACTTTAGTCAGCGCATTATCGTTACGCTCGAAGCTTAATTTGTGGTATTGCAAATAAGCACCAGAATCCGGTGGGAAACTAGTTACAGTCTCAAGGTAATCCCAAAGCTCTTGGCCTTGCCAATCAACATACGCGATGCGATTTTTAAAAGGGTGTACTTTTAAAATATCTTTATAACTAACTGCACCTGCAGCAATACTATCACGTACGCCACCGCCACTGATGATACCAAAATCAGCGCCAACAACATTCATTTGTGCTTGCACAATAACGCGCGCTAAGTTGGTTTGTTGATAACGAACTTTATTGCGATCGCCCTCAAGCTTTGCATCAACATAACCAATTTCACCTTCAATTTGTTTTGCACCTTTGGCTTGGTAATCAGCTAAAAATGTTTTTAAGGCAGCGTCTGGTTTGATGTATTCGTTGGCAAGCTCAGGCTTAATTGAACCATCAGCTTGCGTTTTATCAACGTATAAGTTAACTGGCAATAGTTTATAATCTAATAAGGTTAATACGCCGTTTTCTTGTTTAAACTCGGCTTTGCCGACATATTTACCCCATTCATGAGCTTGCATTATCCACGTACCATTTTGTTGGTCTGGTTTACATGTCATACCGGGTTTAAAGTTATCGTCATTTTTATTTTCGCTTGCCATGCACACAGGTTCTTGTGAGTGACCGCCGATGATCATATCAAGGGTATGAGCTGGTAAAGAGCGGGCAAGGGTAACATCGCCAGGTGCATTTATACCATAATTCGCATCAACATAATGACCCATATGAGTTACTGCAATCGTGATATCCGGTTGATATTGTGCTTTGATTTTCTCGGCTAAAGCTTGGGTTACTGCAACGGGCTCTTGAAATTCAAGTCCGCCGATATACTGCGGGTTGCCTATTTTAGCGGTATCTGTGGTTGTCAAACCAATAACGGCGATTTTCAGCCCCTGTTTGTTAAAAATCTTATAAGATTCGAAGGCATTTTTACCGGTTTTTTTATCAATTATATTAGCCGAAAGAAGCGGGAAATTTGCCCACTGCTGCTGTTGTTTTAAAACACTCAGTGGATTATCAAATTCATGATTACCAATCGCCATCGCATCGTAACCAATTAATGACATTCCTTTAAAATCAGGCTCTGCAAATTGCAGGTCTGATTCTGGAATGCCTGTATTTATATCACCACCAGATAGAAGTAGCACTGCGTGACCTTGTTGCTGCGCATCAGCACGTAACTGGTCTATTAAGGTTTTACGTGCAGCCATACCGTATTCACCTTTTTCGTTATGCCAAAAACGGCCATGATTATCATTGGTATGTAAAATGGTGAGATAGTGAATATCTGCTGTGTCAGCTTGTTGAACGGAGGTTTGATGATTACTACATGCAGTAATGCTTAGTAATAGGAAAAATGAAAGTAATATGCGCATAATATGACCCGTGTTGTCAGTGTTGTGCTATTTATTAAGCGCATAGTTTAAACTAGTTTTATTGCAAAATAACGTAATTATTCTATTTTAATGTCATCTTGGAAATTTAACTTTCCAGTTGCCGCTAATTGACGTCGCTGTAACTCTTGTTCTGCTAATGCTGATTTTTCATGGTTATTACCCACCATCCAGTTTAAAAAGCTTGCCGGTAACTTAGTGTACGCCTCTCCTTGGTGTAAACCAAAATCACAGATGTGTTGCTCTTCATACGACATAGTTGTTAATCCTGTTGTGTGTGTTTTATTGTTATAAATAATACTAACAAAATAAACTCGGCTATTAAGACGATTTCGTTTTAAACAAAATTTATTTATAACGTGAGTGAATAACAACACATTGTAACCACATGTAATTTAAATGTAATCAATTCGGTTTGATTTGTTTAAAGGTACGTTTTGCTATCGTAATCTCCACAAGAGTTCTTTACTATTTGCATTAAATTCACATAACCACAACATTCTTCAGGATAAATATAATAATGAAAAAACTATTACTATGCGGTTTGTTAACCGCAACCTCATTTGCAAGCCATGCAACTGTAGTTGAAATGCAAACTTCACAAGGTGCTATTAAGGTTGATTTGTTTGATCAACAGACCCCCAAAACGGTCGAGAACTTTTTAAGTTATATACAAAGTGATGCGTACAATCAAACCGTGATCCACCGTTCAATCAAGGATTTTATTATTCAAGGTGGAGGCTTTACTTTTACCGATGATTTTAAAGCGATCACAACGTCACCAGCTGTTGTGAATGAGCCAGAATTATCGAATGTAAAAGGCACGATTGCCATGGCTAAATTAAGCAATAATGCGAATAGTGCCACAAGTCAATGGTTTTTTAATCTCAAAGATAATAGCGCAAACTTAGATAAGCAAAATGGCGGTTTTACCGTATTTGGTCAGATTACAGCAGATAGTTATGCTGTGCTTGATAAGATCTCTGCGTTAGTGCATTGCGGTGAAATACCGGTAGTTAATCTAACTAAAGACCAATGTGCAAGTGCAGATACCACGTTGACTATTGCTAATTTAGTGTCGATCAATAGTGTTCTGGTACTTGATGATGATCCAAATTCGTCAGTAAATTTATCTCCAAAAGAAAATACGCTAATTGACGATCCGACTCCAACTCAGCCTGATGATGGGGATAGCTCAAGTGGTAGTATGAGCTGGTTACTACCATTATTATTGCTTGGCTTTAAACGCCGCCGCGCAGCTTAAAGGTATATACTTGCTATCGGGTTATGTGTCCCGATAGCAAACGTAACGCTTTAGAGTGCAAATACCCGCATTACTAATAACACCCACATAGTTAAAACCAGTAAACAGCCAAGCAAAAAGCTATAATAGCGAGGTTTTACGCTATTGCTGCCTAAATGAATAATACTGTGAATGACGCGCGAAATCACAAAACCCCAGGCTAAAGTAATAAATACATAACCCGCTGCATTGAGCTGTAAAGCAGCTAAACAGGCTACAAAAAATAGCACAGGTATTTCAAACTGATTAATAAAGTTTCTACCGGCAATATATACATCATCACCCGCATTATTTAATTGCATAGTGGCAAAATCTTGCATAGTAATCGTTTTGTTACGCGCCGCACTAAAACGGCGGCGGCCCATGACTACCATTACCGTAAAAGTGAGTAGTACCTGAGAAAACATCGCGAGTAATACATATTTTTCCATTAAGAGTCTCATTTGATAAATAACGTAACTTTAAGCCTAGCAGTTTGTCTTTATAATTCACAATGTGTTACAAAGTATTTAGAAAAATGATTGCAAGCTTTTTGAATTTTACCGATCATTCAAACAACAAATAAGTATGGATCACATTCTCAATATGAAAAAAATAATTACTTTAAGCGCTATTGCTTTAGCAGTATTAAGTGGCTGCGGGACTACCACCACAGCGGTACAGCAGCAAACGTCATTACTTTCAGATACGCTGGTAATAAGTCCCAACGATACTCGTCAATATAAAACCCTTAAACTTGCGAATGAGATTGAAGTAATTTTAGTGTCGGATCCAACTGCTGAAAAATCAGCAGCTTCATTGAGTGTGGGTGTTGGTTTATTACATGATCCAATCAGCCAGCAGGGAATGGCGCATTATTTAGAGCACATGCTATTTTTAGGCACAGATCGTTACCCAGATACCAAGGGTTACTCTGCTTTTATGACTAAAAACGGCGGCGCCCACAATGCTTATACATGGTTAGATATTACTAATTACATGTTTGAAGTAAATAACGATGCTTACGATGAAGCATTGGATCGTTTTGCTGACTTTTTTAAATCCCCTAAGCTTTACCCAGAATACACCGATAAAGAAAAAAACGCAGTAAACGCCGAATGGTCAATGCGTCGCGAGATGGATTTTTTTGGTCAGTTTAAGCTTGCCCGACAAATGATGGGCGATCATCCAGCTAATCGTTTTTTAATCGGTAATCTTGAAACATTAGGTGATAAAGACGGTAGCTCTTTACATAAAGAAACCGTTGATTTTTATAATAAATACTACTCTTCTAACATTATGAAAGTAGCAATGATTTCAAATCTACCACTTGCGGAAATGGAAGCGAAAGCACAAAAATACTTCGCTGATATTGAAGATAAAAAGATCGACAAACCAACTGTTACCACAAAGCTAGATTTTGATAACGTAGGTGGAAAACGCGTTCACTACGCGCCAAATGAAGACGTAAAAGAGTTACAACTTGATTTTACTATTACCGATAACAGCAATGAGTTTGCCGTTAAACCTAACCGTTTTGTAGCATACTTATTAAGCAATGAAATGCAAGGTAGCCCGGCGCAAATTTTGCGTGATAAAGGCTGGGTTTCACAACTTTCAGCCGGGGCAGCGCCAACCCAATATGGTAATTACGGTGCGCTGACGGTTAATGTGCAATTAACAGACGAAGGCATGAAAAACCGTGAAACGATCGTTGCAACAATAATGCAATATATTGATTTGATCAAAAAAGAAGGTGTAGATAGTAAATACTTTAATGAAATTCGCACTTCACTTAATAATGAATTTCAATTTTTAGAAAAAGGCGATGAATTTGGCTATGTCAGTAATTTAACTGGTAGCATGCAAGATTATCCACTAAACCACGTTATTAATGCGCCTTTCTATTATGCTAAGTTTGATGCAGCTGCGATCAACAACGTACTTGCGCAACTCAATGCTGATACTCTGCGTATTTGGTATACCTCACAGCAAGAAGAAACCGATTCACAATTGCATTTTTACGATGGTAAATACCGCATTGAAGATATCAGTGATGCTGAAATTGCCAGCTGGAGTAAGCCTAGTCAGTTTGCCTTAGCATTACCTACGGTAAATCGTTTATTACCTGAGAGTTTTGCGATTAAAACAGCACAATTTGCAGAGCAAAAACACCCTAAGCTGGTATATGATAAAAATGGCGTAAAAGTATGGCGTCAAGCGAGTCAAAACTTTGCCGAGCAACCGAAAGGTTTGGTCGAAGTTTACTTAAATACCCCAGATGCTCTGACGGATATCAAAGCTAAAGTACTTTATTCAGTATGGTCTGACTTATTTAACTTACAACAAAGCAAGCTAAGTACCGAAGCTGCCGTGGCAGGTATGAGTGTTGGCCTTGAAGCAAGTAACGGACTTGTCCTTTCAATGAGTGGTTTTACCGATAAACAAAATGTTTTACTCGCGCAAGCACTGACAAATATTGATGTGCAAGTAACTGAGCAAGGTTTTGCTCAAGCGCTTGATCGTTACCAACGTGATTTATTAAACGCCCAAAAACAATTCCCTTATTATCAAGCATTTGGTGAGTACTCTAAATTAATACGAACAGGCAGCTTTGACACCGATGCACTGATCAATACGGCAAAAGCATTAACCATTGCAGATTTTGAGCAGCTTAAACAGCATACCTTTGCTAATAACGAAATGCGGGTGTTCACTTATGGTAACTATAACCAATCAGATGTTGAAGCGATAGCTAAAGAGTTAACGGCAGTTTTACCAGCGGCGCATAAAAGCACTGAATTTGCGCGCAGTAAAGCGTGGTTACCGCAACCAGGCGAAACGATTGTATTGCAAAAAGATATTGATGTGGCTGATGTAGCTATCATTGATATGACTGTACACCCGATTGCAGGCTATAAGCAAAAAGCGCAAGCGCAAGTCTTACAAGGTCACTTTAGCACCGTCGCGTTTGACAAGTTACGTACTGAAGAGCAATTAGCGTATGCGGTTGGTGGTTTAGCAAGGCCGATTGAAGATTACTCAGCGATTGGCTTGTTTATTCAAACCCCGGTAAAAGATGTAAAAACCATGCAAGCGCGTTTTGAAGAGTTCAAAATGCAATATGCAGTAGAGCTTGATAACATGAGCGAAGAAACGTTTGCTCAACTTAAAAACGCCGTATTAGTGTCGCTTAAACAGCAGCCTAAAAATCTTAGCGATGAAATGGGCCCACTTATTGGCGATTGGTATCGTGAAAACTTTGATTTTGATTCAAAGGATAAGTTAATCGCTGAAGTTGAAAAAGTCACGCTTGCAGATATTAAAGACTACTACCAGCAAACTATGTTAAACCCACAAGCTGCGCGTTTAAACGTACAGCTTCGTGGTAGCAAATTTGCCGACAAACCGTTTGCAGATTTACCAAAACAAACATTGGTAACAGACTTACAAGCGCACTTTAATGGCATTAAATTGCAAAAGTAATTTAGCACATTGAAGCGTTGAAAAAGATTAAAGCCCAAGCGATTTGCTTGGGCTTTTTTTTATGAATCATTATCTTTTAAATAATTTACAAAATGTACATACAGTGTAACTATATAAAAAAGGAACAGCTCAAACCGCTAGGATTTTGATGAATAAGATAGTGTCCATATTGCTACTGCTAAGCCCTTTTTATAGCTTAGCCAACTCATTTGCTGATGATTTTGTAAACGCTGCAAATGATAGAACAACACAAAGCGTGCGCTATGACGGCGCTTATCACCGTATTGCCTATCCAAATGGCGATGTACCTGCCAATATTGGCGTATGCACAGATGTGATTATTCGCAGCTACCGAGCATTGGGTATCGATTTACAAAAGTTAGTTCATGAAGATATGCGCGATAATTTTTCAGTCTATCCATCAACAAGAATATGGGGGCTTACTAAACCCGATAGTAATATAGATCATCGTCGCGTGCCTAATTTACAGGCTTTTTTTAAACGCCACGGTACAGTACTGCCCATAACTAATAATGCTCAGACCTATAAAGCAGGCGATATTGTCACGTGGATGCTGCCGGGCAATTTGCCGCATATCGGTATCGTGGTAGATACATACACTGCAGATAACAAAACCCCATTGATAGTGCATAACATAGGCGCAGGGCCGCAGCGTGAAGACGTGCTGTTTCGCTATAAAATTACAGGGCATTATCGGTATGAGCCAGCCGTTAATTGATCGCGGGTATCTGGAAACATTCAGAAAAGCCAGCATAGTTAGCTAAAAAGTCGAAGTGGCAGGGCAAAATTTACTCAGCACAGATAAACAAAGTAAAAATACTTGAGTTAACGAAATAGCCTAATTTTACGACTCTTTAAGGAGCGTTAAATGCATCAGAGTGTTAAACAAAAATTTACGACGTACCCTGAAAATATCGCGGTTGTATTACATGAGATCAGAAGTCTGATTTTGCAGGTAGCTGTGCAGGATGGCATCACTGAACTTGAAGAAACACTCAAGTGGGGAGAGCCGAGTTATATTTCAAAAATAGGCTCTACCATTCGTTTTGATCACAAACCAAAATCAGCTGAGCAATTTTGTATTTACTTTAACTGTAAAACTAAACTTATTGAAACCTTCAAAGAGCTTTATGGTGATACGTTTAGCTATGAAGGTAACCGTGCTTTGGTGTTTAAGCTTAATCAAACCGTGCCAGTTAAAGAGCTAGCCCATTGTATATCGTTGGCTTTGCGCTATAAAAAAATAAAGCACCTGCCATTGCTAGGTGCTTAAATTTAAGACGTTATTGTCCGACAGAAAGAGTAACAGCGCGATATAAACTCCCGCCTACGCAAATCTCGCGCTGACAATAGTTATTTGGCTCTTGCAGCGCGAGCCCCATGCAGTTTTTTATAGCTGTCGATCAAACGCTGATGACGATCTAACCCTTCAAGTTGCATATTGGTTGGAGTTAAACCGTAGAACATCACATCACCATTGATAGAGCCGACGACTGCATCCATTACTTCTTGGCCAAACATGCGGGTGAAGCTGTGAATGTAGTCTTCAATTTCTAAGTCATCATTTAGCGCAACTTCTAAAGTCGCGTGCATTGCTTGGTAGAATAACCCGCGTTCAACAGTGTTATCGTTAAACTGTAAGAAGGTTTCAACCAGTTCCATGGTCGCTTCTAAATCGCCTAATGCTAAATAAATTAGCAGCTTAAGCTCAAGAATAGTTAACTGACCCCACACGGTGTTTTCGTCAAACTCAACGCCAATTAAGGTGATGATATCGATGTAATTATCAAGCTGGCTGTCTTCTAAGCGCTCAACTAAGTCGGCAAGTTGGTCTTCATCTAAACTGTGCAGATTTAAAATATCTTCACGGTATTTAAGGGCTTTATTGGTGTTATCCCAAATTAAGTCTTCGACAGGGTAAACTTCTGAATAATCAGGCACTAAAATACGGCATGCGATGCCAAGGTCTGAAAATTCAGCAATATAAGCTTCTTTACCTAAGGCTTTTAAAATACCAAATAAGCTAGCTGTTTCTTCTTCGTTAGTACCTGAAAAATCCCATTCCACAAAGTCATAATCGTGTTTAGCACTGAAAAAGCGCCATGAGATCTTACCGGTTGAATCAATAAAGTGTTCAACAAAGTTTTCAGGTTCAGATACTGCCATGCTGTTGAATGTTGGTTTAGGTACGTCGTTTAAACCTTCAAAGCTGCGACCTTGTAATAGCTCTGTTAAGCTACGTTCAAGGGCGACTTCAAAACTTGGGTGTGCACCAAATGAAGCAAATACGCCACCGGTTTTCGGGTTCATTAACGTTACGCACATGACAGGGAATTGCCCGCCTAGAGATGCGTCTTTTACAACAACCGGAAAGCCTTGCTCTTCTAAGCCTTTAATACCAGCAACAATACCTGGATATTTAGCAAGTACTTCTTCCGGTACATCAGGCAGTACAATTTCTTGTTCGATAATTTGGCGTTTAACCGCGCGCTCAAAAATCTCAGATAAACATTGTACTTTGGCTTCTGCAAAGTTATTACCGGCACTCATACCGTTACTTAAAAATAAGTTTTCAATTAAGTTTGATGGAAAGTATACGGTTTCGCCGTCAGATTGACGCACATACGGGATAGAGCAAATACCGCGCTCAATATTACCTGAGTTTGTGTCGATAAGGTGCGAGCCGCACAGTTCATCTTCAGGGTTGTAAATGCTCAAGGTATAGTCGTCTAAAATACCTTCTGGTAGTGAGTCATCATCAGTGAGCTGAAACCATTTTTCGTTCGGGTAATGAACAAATTCGCTGTTGGCAATTTCTTCACCAAGGAACTGGTCATTGTAAAAAAAGTTACAGTTTAAACGTTCAATAAACTCGCCAAGGGCTGAACATAATGCGCTTTCTTTGCTGGCGCCTTTACCATTGGTAAAACACATCGGTGATGCAGCATCACGAATATGCAATGACCAGACGTTTGGTACAATATTACGCCATGATGAAATTTCAATCTTCATGCCTAAGTCAGCCAAAATCGCAGTCATATCAGCAATGGTTTGCTCAAGCGGTAAATCTTTACCTAAAATAAAGGTGTTTTCGCTGCCTGCTGATTTTGCCATTAACATGGCTTGCGCGTCGTTATCTAAGCTCTCTACGGCATCAATTTTAAATTCAGGTATGGTTTGAATAACACGCTTTACGGTACAACGATCAATAGAGCGTAAAATGCCGGTGCGGTCTTTTTCAGAAATACTTTCAGGGAGTTCAACCTGGATTTGGAAGATTTGGTTATAACGATCTTCAGGATCAACAATGTTGTTTTGCGCAACACGAATACCGTCAGTCGAGATATCACGGGCATTACAATACACTTTAATAAAGTACGCAGCACATAAAGCCGAAGATGCTAAAAAGTAGTCAAATGGACTTGGCGCAGAGCCATCGCCTTTGTAACGGATTGGTTGATCCGCAATGACTGAGAAATCGTCAAACTTAGCTTCTAATCTAAGATTATCGAGAAAATTAACTTTAATTTCCATTGAGTTGGTCCACCTTCATGCGCACTAATAAGTAAGGCTTGCAGGTGTTTGCGCCAGACTTAGTCAGTGTATTTTCATTTAGCTGCAATTATCCGCTTTTTAGGGGAGCAGATACAAGTAATAGTCGTGGTTAATTGGAAAAGAGTAATGCTCGCGAGGGTAAAGTTAGCAAGGTTAAAGGCCAAAGTTGTTAGTGTGTTTGAATTTACTCAAGAGAGTACTTTACATTAGACTGATACAGAATTAGACAAATTGCATGGTGCGCATGAGATGCAAGAACCCCAGCGGCCATCTCGTTCAGCTATCAGCGAATAGCGCTATGTCACCTTGCTAGTTTTGACACTTGGTATTATAATTAACGACAATTGTCGCTGGAGGTGTCTATGGAAACTTTAAAGTTTGATTTTATAAAAGTAGTGAGTGGTGGGTTAATCACTAATAACTCTAATGCACTAGAAGAAATTACTGTTGCTACTACAGGCTTGAAAGCTTCGTCCATTTTCCTTCTTAGTAAATCGCTTGGATGGGAACAAAAACTAATAGCTAAGACTATTGGTACTACTACGCGGACATTGGAGCGACATGTAAAAGAGCGCAAACGTTTAGGTATTAACTTAAGTCAAAATGCATTGGAAGTTGCACGTTTGTCGTCTATAGGTATTTCATACTTTGGTGATGTAAAACGTTGGAATGAGTGGTTGAACACCGCTCATACGCAGTTCGATGGCAATGCGCCAAAAGAATTTTTGCATACCATTCGCGGCCGTGAGTTAATTAAGCGAATTATTTATGGGCTAGAGTATGGATTCACTGCTTGATGATTTGTTATAGAATTGCCCCAACTGAACATAACAATTCAAATAACGCGCTATCAGGCCTAGGTGGGCTTTATGCAGAAGGTAGATGGCACATGGCTGGTAAACCTGTTGTTTACACAGCAAGTAGCCGTTCACTTGCAATGCTTGAGAGGTTAGTGAACGACTCTACGGATATACTTAACAAGCAGCTATCAGTCACATCTATATTGATACCTGATAAACTGAAAATTAAACGCTTGGTTGTATCTGATCTACCAAGTGACTGGGATGATCACCCTTATATATTAAAAACCCAAATAGTGGGTAGCGACTGGTTAACGAGTATGGGAGAAGCTGTACTGCAAGTTCCTTCATCTGTTTGTTCAGATGAGTATAATTTTATAATAAATCCCGCACATACTGATGCGCATGAAATAAAATGCGTTGAATGCCAACCATTTAGTTACCCTAAAAGATTGGCTTTAAAGCTTTAGTAAGCGGCTGATTCGACCGCTTACTATCTGGTACAGTGTTACTTGCTCAATTAGAGTGGCTGTCTAGTTAAATGATGGGTTTGTTTTTAACCTTTAACCTTGCAACTTTCCTCTTAAACCTATCGGCCTAAGCTATCACTAGAAACCCGACAAATGCACAGGCTGCTGCGATGAGTGTATAGGGCAATTGAGTAATTGCGTGACTCATTAAGTTACAGCCTGAACCTTGTGCTGCAAGGACAGTTGAATCTGAGTAAAAACATGCTTGGCTACCAAATGATGAGGCAGATAACAGCGCACCAATCACCAGCGGTATATTTGCATCAACCGCGACTGCCAGAGGCATCACAATAGGAATTGTTACCGCAAAAATACCCCAGCTTGAGCCTGTAGCAAACGCCAAAATTGCCATTGCTAAAAACACCACTGCAGGTAAATAGCCTGCGGTCATGAATGGGCTTAAGGAATCAATTACAAACTGTGGTAATAGTAGTTGGTCGCACACATCTTTAAAAATAAATGCGGCGATCACAGTTCCTATTGCTGGCAACATGCTTTTAAAACCATCGAGCATTTTTTCAATCATTTCGGCAAATGGCATTAGCTTTTGCAGCATATAAAATGGCAGCGTCACGGCGAATGTCGCTAATAACCCTTTGTACACGTCGATGTCAAAATACACAGTGAACGCAACGAGCAATAAAATAGGTAGTAAAAAGTTGTACAGTTTGCCGTGGCTGTCTGCGCTTTCAAAGCTTTCTTCAACGGCTTTTACTGCGTATTCATCGGCAGTTTGCACTTCGTTGTACTGTGCAGGATCTACTTGCGGTTGTTCTTGCATCGCCTGTAATTGGGCTTTTTTCATCGGCCCAAATAAAGGGATAACACCAAGTACCACTAATGGCACAAGTAACACGGCAAACCATGCATACAGCATATAGGGTATTGCTTGAATATACACAGCAATACCTTGGCCTTCGACGGCTATGTTGTTATCAACCAACAAGCCGCCAAAAAACACCGCCCAGGTAGACAGCGGCACTAATACACAGATTGGCGCTGCGGTAGAGTCGACCACGTAGGCAAGCATTTCACGGCTGATTTTAAATTTATCAGTAATGCGTTTCATGGTTTCACCCACGGTAAGCGCATTGAGGTAGTCATCAATAAAAATAACGATACCAAGCAAAAAGGTCATGAGTAAAGATGAGCGTGGGCCTTTACAAAAACGCAGCGCAAAACTACCAAATGCTGCTGCACCACCGGTACGCACTAGTAATGCGATTAACGCACCAAAGCCACCACACACTAGAATAAGCCAGCCGATTGTTTCATCTACCATTACTTTTAACGATGCCGCAGCAAAGTTGCTAAGCATTTCAACAGGATTTAGCATAGCAAGGCCAACAAGGGCACCGATCAGCAAAGATAAAATAGGACGACGTAGCACGATCGCCAAAACCACCACTACAACTGGCGGCACAAGACTTAACGCAGAAGGTTCGAGCATTTAAGTATTCACAAAATAAAAAGCATTTGAGTAATTGGCTCAAACTGCTTAACAAAAACAAAGAATGTTAGCCCAACGGCTGATATTCCAAGTCACTGCTTTTGCACGCAGAAGTCACTGTTAGGTTTCGCGGTGGGTTTAGCACAATTGCGACACAGTAAAATGCGTTGGCTTGGCGCCAGACGGTGCAGGGGATGCATGCCGCTATTGTTATGCCGATAAAAACATCAGCGGGAAAATAATCTGCAATTGCGTTCGAGTCAATAAAAACTTTTAATTTAGTTAAAAATTCTTAATAGATGAATATTAATGCTTGCATTGTTTAGGTGAAACACCAAATTTTTGCTTAAACAAACGGCTAAAGTGACTGGGGTTGGTAAAGCCAAGATCGTAGCAAACTTGACTTATTTGTTGTCCTGATTGTAGAAGTTGGCGAGATCTCTTTAATCTTAGCTGTTGTTGCCACATGGCCGGAGTTTGCCCAAAGGCGAGTTTGAATTGCTGGTAAAATTTACTACGGCTCATGCAGGCTATTTTACATAAAGTATCGATATCTAAAGTTTGATTAAGATGTTCTTTAATAAAATGTAGGGCATCGGTTAATGGGCATGCAATAGTTTGTTGGCAATTGGCGAGCATTAAATCGCGGCTTTGTTGTTGTAATAATCGAGTGATTAACTCATTTACTGATAGATCAATTAAATAATGACGATCTTGCTCGTTTTCGCTAAATAACCCAATCATCCGTTCAAGTAATTGTTGGGTTTGTTGATTGTGTTGGGTATGCACCAGCTTTGGAATGTAATGAAAAAAATCATCGCTGCTTATTTGCTGCTGCATATTTAGCGCGTCAGCTACTTGGCTGATTTTATCGCGGCTAATTTCGATAGCCAAACAGGTGGTAGGTTGCTTCATTGATGCTTCTGGGAAGTCGATTAAAACCCCTTGTTCGGGTGCTAATACAAATGATTGCTGGGGTAAAAATTCTTCATGGTAGTTACTGTCAGCAACGTGCATCACTTTTTTACCGCTGATCATGCCGCAAAACAGCAGTTCGCTGGAATGCAGTGCTACTTTTTGTGCGTCTTGGTAGGTGTCGTAAATGCTCAGCTCGGCGTTGTCTGAGGCAAAAGTAATTTTATTTTCGATCAGTACATCAACCGCTTGGCGCTTTTTAGTCAGTTTTTCAGTCAATAACGTGGTATTCATTTTATTTCCTTTAAACACGACCAACAGAGTTTGGACGCACAGACATGTTTTTTGGACAGCTAATCAAGTTTTTATGCTTCTTATAAGCTAATGTCAACAGGTGACGGATAAATAAACAACAATCTCCCGTCAAACTTAGTCAATTTGATTAAATTTAAAAAGCAACATTTTGAATAAAGGACACACACAATGATCTATGCAAATCCTGGCAGCGACGGCGCACTTATTAACTTTAAATCCCAGTATAGTAATTACATTGGCGGACAGTGGGTCGAGCCTGTAAATGGTCAGTACTTTGATAATATTAGTCCCGTTAACGGTAAAGTATTTTGTAAAGTACCACGCTCTGATAAAGCGGATATTGAACTTGCCCTTGATAAAGCCCACGCTGCAAAAGCTGCTTGGGCTACAACTTCAGTAACGGCTCGTAGCAATATATTATTAAAAATAGCTGATCGGATAGAGCAAAACCTTGAGCTTCTTGCAGTTGCCGAAACGTGGGATAACGGTAAAGCCATTCGCGAAACATTGGCGGCAGATATCCCACTGGCGGCAGATCATTTTCGTTATTTTGCCGGTTGTATTCGCGCCCAAGAGGGCAGTATTGGCGAGATAGACGAAACCACAGTCGCGTATCATTTTCATGAGCCACTGGGCGTTGTTGGACAAATCATTCCGTGGAACTTCCCAATTCTAATGGCCGCATGGAAACTTGCACCAGCGCTTGCCGCAGGCAACTGTGTGATACTCAAACCGGCTGAACAAACACCAGTATCTATTTTAGTGTTGATGGAAGTCATTGGTGATTTATTGCCTGCAGGCGTGCTTAATGTAGTAAATGGCTACGGTAAAGAAGCGGGCGAAGCGCTGGCAACCAGCACGCGTATAGCTAAAATTGCTTTTACCGGCTCAACCCCTGTTGGTTCACACATTTTAAAATGTGCCGCTGATAACATTATTCCATCAACGGTTGAGCTCGGTGGTAAATCACCGAATATTTTCTTTAACGATGTAATGGAAAAAGACGATTCCTTCCTAAGTAAAGCCATTGAAGGCGCAGTACTTGCGTACTTTAACCAAGGTGAAGTGTGTACTTGCCCATCGCGACTATTTATTCAAGAAGATATTTACGAGCAGTTTATTGAGCGTATTTTAGAGCGCACATTAAAAATTAAACGCGGTAACCCGCTTGATAGTGAAACCATGGTAGGCGCACAAGCGTCTAAAGCACAGTTTGATAAGATTCTCAGCTATATTGAAATTGGCAAAAAAGAAGGCGCACAAGTACTTTCTGGCGGCAATGTAGAGCAACTAACAGATGAGCTAAATGGCGGTTATTACATTCAGCCAACGCTGTTAAAAGGCACTAACGATATGCGGGTATTCCAAGAAGAAATTTTTGGCCCGGTGATTTCAATGTCGACCTTTAAAGACGAAGCCGAAGCACTCGAACTGGCTAATAGCTCTGAATTTGGTCTAGGCGCAGGGGTATGGAGCCGCAACATGAACCGTGCTTATCACTTTGGCCGCAAAATAGAAGCAGGCCGTGTATGGACCAACTGTTACCATATGTATCCTGCACACGCTGCGTTTGGTGGTTATAAAAAATCAGGCATCGGCCGCGAAACCCACAAGCTTGCGCTTGACCATTACCAACAAACTAAAAATTTATTAGTAAGCTACAGCGAAGATCCGCTCGGCTTCTTTTAAATAAAGCGGTTAAGCTTAAACAAATAATTTTTATGAGTAATGAAAGCGCTGTATTGTTGCAGCGCTTTTTTACTTTTCTAAAGCACTGCGCTTTATATCCTCAAACACCTGTAATAACTTCCAAAATGCCAATTAAAACAACACCAAGTCCTCTTTTTATATTTTTCGTGAAATAGAAGTAACCGATTGAATCAAAATAGGAATTCGACTGTGGTTAGTACATCAATAAAAAATAAATTAAAAACGAATTATTCTTCAGGCTCGTTAGATTTTTATAGAGGCTGGAGTGCAATCTAAGCTGCTAAAAATTAAATCCCAATTCCTTGAAGTCATTTAGATATTTTGAGCTCTTATATGCGCAAAAATATTGAGTTTGCAAAAAGCGAGGCGGAGCAAAAGGATCCCTTTGTGATGTCGTATTTTATGAAAAAGATGATGAATTTGAATATATTTATGCAAATATCTTTTAATGTCCTAAATTTTGTGAGGCTAGATATGCACTATCTTAGGCAAAGATATTTATGCCTGTTGCTTTTTCGTTTTACCCAACACCCTTAAATTTAATGAGTTTAATATAGCAATAAATAAAGTTGTTTGTTAAAACACTTTGAGTGTAAGTATGTTATCGGCAGTACTATGAGTGAGTATAGTATGCTGATTGCTCCTGCAAAGAAATTCAACAAAGAGCCTGCACAAAGAAATGCAGCTTGATACTATATGTCTAATGATAATGGGTATAGCAAGTAATATGTGAGGTTATAGCAATGAATCAATTAACTGAAAAAACGATAGCATGTCCTTATTGTGGTGAGAATATTGACGTGCTGCTCGATCCGGCAGATGTTGATCAACAATATATTGAGGACTGCCAAGTCTGTTGTAAGCCTATTAATTTTTTAGTTTTTGAAAATATAGATGAAGAGCTTTCAGTGACGGTTTTTAGTGATGACGAAGCTTATTGACTATCTTTATAGGCACTTACACTCAGCAAGGTTTGGGCAGTATGTTTAGCTGCAAAGCAATGCAGTAATATATAAAAGAGTATGATTAACCAACATAAAAAGCGCTGCAATTAATTGCAGCGCTATGGTTGCATTACTTAATGGTTATTAACGGTCTAAGTTCATTACTTTAGTCCATGCCGCAACAAAGTCTTCTACAAACTTTTGCTTTGATGTATCAAAGGCATATACTTCTGCAACTGCACGCAGCTCTGAATTTGAACCAAAGATAAGGTCAACTGAAGTGGCTGTGTACTTTTGCTCACCTGATTGACGATCAAAGCCTTGATAAATCCCCGCATCTGATGACTTTTTCCAAACCGTAGACATATCCAATAAATTAACAAAGAAATCGTTATTTAGAGTGCCTGGCTTGTCAGTAAATACGCCGTAGTCAGTGCCTTTATAGTTCGCATCAAGCGAACGTAATCCGCCTACTAATACCGTCATTTCAGGCACTGTTAGATCAAGTTGATCTGCTTTATCTATTAGCATTTCAGTTGGCGATTTGTAGCTTTGTTCAGCATCAAAGTAGTTTCTAAAGCCATCGGCAGGCAGCTCTAATAAACTAAATGCATTAACGTCAGTTTGAGCTTGCGTAGCATCGCCACGGCCAGCATTAAACGGTACGTCTACTGTGTAGCCTGCATCTTTCGCTGCTTTTTCAATCGCTGCATTACCAGCTAACACAATCAGGTCGGCCAGTGACACTTGGCTTTTGC
The DNA here is from genome assembly GCF_014164495.1 of Pseudoalteromonas sp. SG41-5. NCBI lineage: Bacteria > Pseudomonadati > Pseudomonadota > Gammaproteobacteria > Alteromonadales > Pseudoalteromonadaceae > Pseudoalteromonas > Pseudoalteromonas sp. SG41-5. The sequence continues at coordinate 32,344 of NZ_JACJFH010000041.1, forward strand.
TAAAGAAACTATCATTAAAGTCGGTTTGAATCGCTTTTAAGGTTTTGATTACTTTTGCTGTTTCAGCTGGATTATTCACAGCCCAGTCTTTTTGTGGTGCAAGTGCAAGGCGTGCACCATTGGCACCACCGCGCATATCGGAATGACGGTAGCTTGCTGCAGATGCCCATGCAACACGTACTAGCTCTGATACGCTAAGACCTGAATCTAAAATACTGGCTTTAAGCTCTTTTACTGCGCCAGCATCAATGTTTGATTGAGTCTCTGCTGAAATAGGATCTTGCCAAATTAAGTCTCCTTTAGGAACTTCTTTACCTAAGAAGTTACGTGGTGGCCCCATATCTCGGTGAGTCAATTTGTACCATGCTTTAGCAAATGCCAGTTGATACTCTTTAGGGTCGTTTAAAAAGCGTTCAGCAATTTTGCGGTATTCAGGATCGAATTTAAGTGCTAAATCTGCAGTCGTCATGACTGGTGAATTAAACTTACCTTTCACATGAGCATCAGGTACGGTTTTGTGCATAGATTCGTCGGTTGGGATCCATTGGATCGCACCCGCTGGGCTGCGAGTTTGTTTCCACTCAAAGTTAAGTAGATTGCTAAGGTACAGTGATGACCAGCGAGTAGGAGCTTGTGTCCATGCGCCTTCTAAACCACTTGATACGGTATCTTCAGAGTGGCCTTTACCACATTTGTTTTTCCAGCCTAACCCTTGTTCTTCAATGCCTGCTGCTGCGGGCTCTGCACCCACACAATCTTTCGGTTTGTGCGCACCATGCATTTTACCAAAGGTGTGGCCACCTGCGATAAGTGCAAGAGTTTCCTCGTCGTTCATGGCCATGCGAGAAAACGCCACACGAATATTTTTAGCTGAACCGATTGGATCAGGAACCCCTTTAGGGCCTTCAGGATTTACGTAAATTAAACCCATGTGAGTTGCACCCAATGGGCGTTCTAATTTGCCGCTGGCATCTTCACGGTCGCTGGCAAGCATTTCTACTTCAGGGCCCCAGTAAACCATGTCTGGTTCCCAGTCATCAGTCCGGCCGCCGGCAAAACCATAGGTTTCAAACCCCATGTTTTCTAGAGCAACGTTACCGGCTAATACGATTAAATCTGACCATGAAAGTGCTTCTCCGTATTTTTGTTTAATAGGCCAAAGTAGACGACGGGCTTTATCTAGGCTTACGTTGTCTGGCCAGCTGTTGAGAGGTTCAAAACGTTGTTGACCGCCACCAGCACCACCGCGGCCATCAAGCGTACGGTAAGTACCTGCGCTGTGCCATGTCATACGGATAAAAAATGGCCCATAGTTACCAAAATCCGCCGGCCACCAATCTTGAGATTGTGTTAGTAGGGCATCAATATCACTTTTTACTGTGTCTAAATCTAGGCTATTAAATGCCTTGGCATAATTAAAGTCGGCACCGTAAGGGTTTGAGCGTTCATCATGATCACGCAGAGGTGAAAGGTTAAGTTGATCTGGCCACCAAAACTGGTTTGTTCTGGTTGCGCCCATTTTAGCTTCACCCATGCCAACAGCACCTTGTGGCTTTGACATTTGTGGTTTTTCTTGGCTAACAGCGGTGCCAGATATAAGTGCCATACTTATAAATCCAACAAGCGCTTTTTTATTGAATGAACGGTTTTTCATTGTCAGCTTCCTTAAAGTTAACGAATTTCGTTATACAAAGCGTATTACTACTTTAAACAGAGATCTCAATCGTTTTAAAAATTATTGAGTTGTAAATTTGTTTGCTCAAGTGAGGCTTAATCAAGCCTGAATAACAAAGCAATGAAAAGAATATAGCAACGGGCTGAAATGTGTGTGCGAAATAAAGCGATTACTACAATCTATAAATATGATTGATTTTGTTTTAGTGATTAGATAAATGGATTGTTTTTACTTAAGGCGGAGGGAGTAATACAGATAAAAAAGCCCAGCCAAAGCTGGGCGACTACAAAAAATCTAGTGCACTTTAATTAATTTACTCGTTATAACACCTGAGGTCATTGACCCTGATACGTTTAATGCGGTGCGTGCCATGTCTATTAATGGCTCAATTGAGATCAGTAACGCGACTATCTCAACCGGTAATCCCATGGTCGGTAATACAACCAATGCAGCAAACGTTGCGCCACCACCTACTCCGGCAATACCAAAAGAGCTTATAACAACAATGCCAATTAACGGTAAAATAAATTCGAATGTCAGCGGATCAATTCCTACGCTGGGTGCTACCATCATTGCCAGCATGGCTGGGTAAATACCGGCACAGCCATTTTGGCCAATAGTGGCGCCAAAAGAAGCCGATAAGTTAGCTATAGCAGGCGGCACTTTTAGCTGGTTAATTTGTACATCCACATTCATAGGAATAGAGGCTGCTGAACTACGCGAGCTAAATGCAAAGGTCAGTACTGGCCAAATTTTTTCAAAGTAACTCTTAGGGTTCACACCAACTAGGCTAAGTAATAAACCATGAGCAATAAACATTAATAATATAGCGACATAGGAAGCCACAATAAACGCCAGTAAATTAACAATATCATTGCTACTTGAGTTTGCCACAACGCTTGCCATTAACCCTGCGACGCCATAAGGCGTTAGCGCTATCACCATTCTTACTAAGTTCATTACTATGGCTTGTAAGGCGTTAACACCGTTGCGAATTGGATCTGCTAGTTCGCTACGTTCAAGCATCACCTTGCGTGCGGCAATCCCTACAAGGACACCAAAAATAACGACGGCAATTATAGAGGTTGAGCGTTGGTTACTTAAATCAGCAAATGGATTTTCTGGAATAAAGCTCAATAGCATTTGTGGCACACTTAAATCAGCTACATTGGCTGCTTTACCCTCTAGCGTGCTCATTTTTGCTGCCTCACGGGTTCCCGAAACTAAGCCTTCAATACTTAAATTAAAGCCATAGGTTACGGCAATACCAATTAAGGCTGCAATTGCCGTAGTAAAGAGTAAAACAGCAATACTAATGAACGATATTTTGCCCAAAGAGCCTTGGTTTTCTAGTTTCACCACGGCGGCAATCATAAACACCAATACCAATGGCATGATGATCATTTTTAATAGCCCAACATAGCCTTTACCAACAACACTTACCCAACTTAAAACGTCATTAATAAACTCTGGGGAGTGGGAAAATAAAAATTGTAAGGCTAAACCAAAAGCACTACCAACAACTAAGCCAAATAAAACAGTGCGAGATAAGGTTTTACTTTTTTGCGAAAAAAGATAAATCGCAAACAGCAAACCGACAAATAATGCCAGCATTAATAAAACAGCAAGCGACATAGCATCCTCTTTAAAGCTGTGAATAAGCGCGGCACTTTAGCGTTTTGTATCGGGTAACGAAAATACACTTTTGATATGCTATAGAACAAATTGATATGTGCTAATAATGTTTGAGTATAAAAAATACTATTGTACACAAATATAACCGTTGAGCTTCTATTTAAAGGTGCTAATAATCAATGGTAAATTAAGCAATGATAAAAAACAGTATGAATGGACTTCTTTGGTTGTTATTTAGATCTTAATAGCGTGTTTATTCGTATCAAAAATTTGTATTCAAAAGAATTTTTCCTAATCGTTTATTAATTAATAGTGAGAACAGAGATGTTGCGATCAGTTGTTGGTTTAATGTTTTTTATTTTTTTAAGTGGGTGTTCGAGTCAATACCCAAATCAGAACTTAGTCGGTAAACAGTTTCCAACTATCAGTGGTGAAAGCTTGGAGCAACAGCAATTTACTATCCCTACAGACTTTAACAACGCACAGACATTACTGTTAATTGGGTATAAACAAGATAGTCAATTTGATATTGATCGCTGGCTTATTGGCTTGGATATGAGTGGCATAAACGTCACCGCTTATGAGTTACCCACAATTCAAGGCATGGTGCCGCGTATGTTTAGTACTTTTATTGATAGCGGTATGAGAAAAGGCATTCCTAAAGAACTGTGGGGCGGGGTGATCACTATTTATAAAGACGGTGATGCAGTACAAGCGTTCACTGGTAATGAAAATCCGAATAATAGCCGCATCGTATTAATTGATGGTAGCGGTAAGATTATTTACTTTTATGATCGGGGTTTTTCGGTTTCTGCATTAAATGAACTAAAAATGGTGATAGATAAAAAGCAGTAATACCCTGTAATGACCCAAACATAGGCTGCATGTTTGGGTCATTTATTTTTAACTTAAGCTGCCTCTTACTCCGTTATTTTTATCAATCATTTTTATAGCAAGGATAGTCACTGTAACCTTGCTCAGTGCCGCCATACATAGTGGCTGCATCGGCTTCATTTAATGGCCATTGATTTTTTATGCGCGCTGGTAAATCAGGGTTTGCAATAAAAGGGCGACCAAAAGCAAATAAATCACCGTAGCCTTTAGCTAACATCGCCACCGCTTTTTCAACAGTGTACTTACCAGCGTAAATAATACGCCCAGAAAATTCAGCTCTAGCTGCTTGATAAAATAGCTCTGGTAAATCAGGAGCATTGTCCCAATCAGCTTCTGCAATTGAAAGGTAAGCAATACCGGCTTGTTCAAGTACTTTAATCGCTTCAATGTAGGTATGATGTGGGTCTGATTCTACTAACCCTAAATAAACACGGGTTTCATCAGTACTGCTAAATAAGGGCGCAAATCTAACCCCTAAGCGCTCAGGGCCTACTACGTCACTTACTGCCGCGACAATTTCTTTTAAAAAGCGCAGGCGATTAGTAAGAGATCCGCCGTATTCATCATCTCGTTTATTGGTGTGCTCAGAAATAAACTGATTTACTAAATACCCATTAGCACAATGCAGTTCTACACCATCAAACCCCGCTTCTAGCGCATTACGGGCAGCTTGTGCATACATGCCAACAAGCTCTTTTACTTCATCGGTTGTCAAAGCTTGTGGTTCACTTGGATCGGCTAAAGCGCCTTGAGCCGGTCCTGTTTCAATAAAGACTTTAACGCTATCAGCTGTTAGAGCTGAGGGAGCAATAGGTTTGGCTTCATTAGGCTGTAAGCTGGTATGTGAAACGCGGCCAACGTGCCAAAGCTGGGCAAAAATAATTCCACCTTCTGCATGTACTGCATCAGTTACTTTTTTCCAACCAGCTATTTGTTGATTAGAATGAATGCCCGGTGTCCAGGCATACCCTTGTCCTCTTGGTTCAATTTGAGTGCCTTCGGTAACCATAAAACCAGCACTAGCACGCTGTGCATAATATGTGGCCATCACCTCGTTGGGGATATTGCCAGGAACCGTGCTACGTGAACGTGTAAGTGGCGGCATTACAATACGGTTTTTAAGTGTGTATGGGCCTAAATTGATTGATGAAAATAGACTGTCGATATTTTTACTTGGTTGACTCATTTTAATACCTTTTAAATTAATAATGCTGTTTAGTGCCAATTACAATGCTGGTGAGCATAGGGATTAAAAGGTACAATTTGAAACAATGCTTTTTTGTTTAAGATACAATTATGAATGGTATATCTCGGCTTGATATAAAACAATTACGAATATTGAGTGCATTACTTAAACTAAAAAATGTGTCGGATGTGGCCCGCAAAATGGGCTTAACCCAGCAGGCTATTAGTGAGCAGCTGCGAAAATTGCGTGACTTATTTGACGATCGGCTTTTTATTCGACAAGGCAATACAATGGTTGCAACACCTAAGGCAATTGCACTAGAGAAGCCCGTTAATCAAATATTAACTCAGGTAGAAGCGTTATTAATACCTAAACAATTTATCCCAAGTAGCTACAAGGGCGTATTTACAATAAGTGCGACTGATTACGCTATAGCAGCTCTTTTGCCACAATTATTAGAAATAACAAGACGCGAAGCGCCAGGATTAAAGCTGATTATTCGTGACTTTGCCTCTGATAATGTTAATCAATTAATAAGTGCAGGAGAGCTGGATTTATTAATTAGTTTTCCTGAATTTATCCCTGCAAACTTAATCTATGACACATTATTTGAAGAACAACATATTTGTATTGCGGGGAAAAACACAGTGTTTTCTTCATCGACGTTGAGCCTTGCTGAAGTGGCGGCACACCCTCAATTAGTGGTTTCAGCGTCACGTGCTAACTTAAGAGGCTCTCACGACCAATGGTTTGCTGATAAGGGCTATGCGCGCAATATAGTTATGTCAGTGCCTGGCTTTTCATTTGTACCCGATTTGCTTTGCAGTACTGACTTAATTGCTTTTTACCCATCGCGTTTACTGCCAAACGCCAAAGTGAAACAGCTTGAAGTTGAATTATTACCACCGCCATTTAAGGTGATTGCAGCGTGGCATCCACGTTCAAATAACAGCGATATTCACCAGTGGTTAATAGCGCAATTAAAACGGATTTAGTGATTATTTAATTAGTTGACGAATATCGTTCCCTGTTGGTGCCTCATGGGCACGTAACGAAAAGGCGGGTAATATCGCTAATATATGGTCAAATATATCTGACTGAATACTTTCATACTCACCCCAATTAGTTGTATTGGTAAATGCATAAATCTCAATGGGTAAGCCATTTTTAGTTGGCTCTAGCTGCCTTACCATCAGTGTCATTCCCTGATGAATATGTGGGTGATGTTTTAATAGCGCGACTAAATAATGACGAAATGTGCCAACATTAGTGAGCCGACGACCATTTAACGTACAGCTCATATCTACTTTTTTTGTGGTATTTTGCTCGTTGATAACCGGTAGGGTAATTTCGAGGTAGTGACTTAATAAATCTGCTTTTTTCAGCGCGGTGATCTCTTGCTCATCTAAAAAGCGCACACTGCTCATTTCTATATGGATACTCCGTTTTATGCGTCTGCCACCGGATTCTGACATACCGCGCCAGTTTTTAAATGAGTCAGAAATTAGCGCATAGGTTGGGATAGTGGTAATGGTTTTATCCCAATTTCTTACTTTAACTGTGGTCAAGGCTATATCAATCACATCGCCATCTGCGCCGTATTTGGGCATTTCTAACCAATCACCAACCGCAAGCATATTGTTTGCTGAAAGCTGAATACCGGCCACCAGCCCTAAAATAGCGTCTTTAAACACCAGGAGCAGTACAGCCGATAGCGCACCTAAACCACTGAGTAATATTAACGGGGATTTATTCATTAATAATGAAATCGCTAAAATACCGGTTAATACGCTGGCGATCAGTTTAATTGTTTGTAAAAAACCACGTAATGGAAAGTGAGCTGCAATGGGTTGCCTGTCAGATATTGCTTGAAAAATATTGAGCAAAGAGAACAGCGAGAGCAGTGCAAATAAAATGATCCACTGATCAGTAAACATCTCAATGATATGTAAAAAAGCCGTTCCTTCGGGAACCCAGAGCCTTGCTTGTATAACAACCACAGCACCTTGTAAAACAAAGGAAATATTACGTGTTAATTTAAGCGCTAAGTCGGCAGGCGTGTGGGTATCGGTTTGAACAACTTTATCACTAAAGCGGCCTTTAAGTAGTCGTTTTGAAACTGACCTTAAGATGAGGTGCAATATGAGCGCAAATAAGCCAACCCAGCACAGTACTAATATGTTGTACCATAAATGCGCACTCCCAGGAAAATAAAGACTAAACCATTGCAGTAAAAATTCTCGCAGCTGCGATCGTATTTCAGTCATTTATATTCCCAAGAGATTTATTTGCGTGAGTTTCATCTATTTAATGAAATCTAGTTAAGCAGATGGGGCGAGAAAAGTCTATTTAAGCCGCGCTTAAATAGACGTTTTAAAAATAATATTTATATTTTACTTTCAGCAAGTTGCAGAGTTAATTCCTCAAAAATACTCGGATCGTCAATGGTTGATGGAATTTGCAGTTCTTCACCATCAATAAGTTGACGTAAGTTTTTGCGTAAAATTTTACCCGAGCGTGTTTTTGGTAAGCGCTCTACACACATAATATTTTTAAGACACGCAATAGCGCCGATTTGATTACGCACGGTTTGCACCAATTGCTGCTCTACTTCTTTATGCGAGCCACGAAAATCATTTTTTAACACTACCATGGCCATGGGGTTTTGACCCTTGAGCGCATCATTAATACCAAATACGGCACACTCAGCAACTGCTGGGTGAGCGGCTACAATTTCTTCCATTTCACCAGTTGATAAACGATGCCCCGCGACATTAATTACATCATCGGTGCGGCCCATAATAAATAGGTAGCCATCATCATCAATATAACCGCCGTCGCCAGAAAGATAATAGCCTTCATATTCAGTTAAATAACCGGCTTTAAAGCGTTCGGTATTTTGCCAAATAGTGGGTAAACATCCTGGTGGTAAAGGCAGTTTAATAACGACTGCACCTTGTTTATTGGGGGCGCATTGGTCACCATTCATATCTAAAATACGTACGTCAAACCCAGGAGTAGCAACCGTTGAACTGCCTGCTTTTGTAGGCAGGTGCTCAATGCCGACAGGGTTACAGGCTATCGCCCAGCCAGTTTCGGTTTGCCACCAATGATCAAGTACAGGTAGGCCTGTTTTTTCTTTGAGCCAATCGTAGGTGGGGGGATCTAAGCGCTCGCCTGCTAAAAACAAGCGTTTCAGACTTGAAGTATCGTATTGTTTAAACCCATCGGCATTGGGGTCTTCTTTTTTTATCGCTCTAAAGGCCGTTGGTGCGCTAAATAAAGCCGTTACTTTATACTGTTCAACCACACGCCAAAATGCACTGGCATCCGGGGTTCTTATTGGTTTACCTTCAAATAAAATAGTGGCGCAGCGGTACATAAGCGGGGCATACACTATGTACGAATGGCCTACAACCCAACCAATATCCGAAGCGGCCCAAAACACGTCACCGGGTTTCATTCCGTATACGGTTTCCATGCTGTAATGCATGGCCACGGCATGGCCGCCATTTTCACGAACAACCCCCTTGGGAGTACCCGTTGTGCCTGACGTGTATAAAATATAAAGCGGGTGATCGCCATTTACCGGAACGGGATCAACGCCAGTAGCTGTTTGCATTGCAACAGCCCAGTCAATATCACGCTCAGGCATAAGTGGTGCAGTTACTTGCTCTCGCTGATAAATAATACAATGTTCTACTTTATACGAGGCTGATTCGAGGGCGTTATCAAGTAACTCTTTGTATTCAATTACGGTATTCACTTCTACACCGCAAGAGGCACTGAGTACTAACTTAGGCTTGGCGTCATCAATTCTTACGGCAAGCTCATGTGCTGCAAACCCGCCAAAAACGACCGAATGAATAGCGCCGATGCGAGCGCAGGCTAACATACCAATTACGGCCTCGGGGATCATGGGCATATAAATAACCACGCGGTCGCCTTTTGTTACGCCTAAAGACTGCATTAACCCTGCGAATTTAGCGACTTCTTGTTGCAGTTCAAAGTAGCTGTAGCTGCGCGCGGTATTGGTTACGGGTGAGTCATAAATTAACGCTGTTTCATCGCCATGGCCGGCAATAACATGCTGATCTACCGCTAAAAAGCAGCTATTAAGTTGGCCGTCGGCATACCAGTGATATAAACCGTTTTCATCTTGTGTGTAAGCTGTTTCGGGAGCCTGGTACCAAGGGAGGCGTT
>NZ_JACJFH010000042.1:0-41809 GCF_014164495.1 Pseudoalteromonas sp. SG41-5
TAGAATTAACTTTGGTTTTAGCATTGGCTGTTTTCGCCATGGAGCTTTTACGTACTTCAAAGGCTCTGCCCATCTTATGCCTCTATTGGAAACTCGATATTGGCAACATTTTAACAATTTGCGCAGTATTGAGCTAGTGATTAAATGACTGCAAAATCACAATTATGACATTTCGCTTAACAGTACTTACGCTTATAAAAGTTAAACAACACGCTATTTAACATAACACTAAAATTCTACTTAAACTGAAGCATTTATAAGTCGAGATTGTCGTGTTTGCCCTAAATTATTTATTAACTTAGGCAATTCAGAAAAATGGTGCAGAATATAATCAGCTTGTTCTGCATATGCAGGAACATCACTCGGTGCATATAAACAAGCACGCATATTGGCATTATGTGCAGCCTGGATATCATAAAGATAATCACCAACATAAAGTATATGTTGCTGATCTATTCCCCATAACGTTGCAATTGCATTCAAAGCACTCGGATCTGGCTTAGGGGGGGCATCACTACGCGTGAGTACAGTTTGAATTGGCAACGGATTATTTTTTAATTTCAGCGCAGTAGCGCGGTCGTAATTACGTGTCACGATTGCCATTGGTATTGCTTGCTCTTTTAAACGCGCGATAGCTTGCGCTACACCGGGTAACAACGTTGCATGTTGAGCATCAATAAGCTCATGCTGATGGACAATATTCATTGCTTCCTCACGCATGTAAGGCGAAGGAAGACCATCAATAAAACTAAGTAGATCATGCTCGTCAGGGCAACCAACTTGAGCTTTGATAAGAGTAAAATCAAGTTCAGATGATACTAAGGTGCCATCTAAATCAAAAATTACCCCAGCTACTGTACTTTGATACATATTCATACCACTCCTTGTATATGATTTAATTTTCATCCAAATTACTTACTTTAAGATAGTTTACGCAATTAGATATGAAAAGGAACATATTCGTATTTAATATAAAAATTAATAAAAAACGCGCACAAAACTACTGTGCGCGTCGGTTGGGGGACTTTTAAATTTGCCTACTTTGTTTGCTCTACCGCTGTATTAGCTGGTTCAAAGCGCGCTTCTAGCCAAGTGTCATCTTGGGTAAAGTGCAGTGTTTTCACTTTGCCTTTACCTTCAACATTAACCATATTCACTTGCGCAGGCCATAAATCGCGCAGCGCGCCGTGACTCATACGGATACCTTTAATATCCTTTGGGATCGGTGCTTCTTGATAAACCCAAAAAAACTTACCATCAACTTGCGCACCCACTTCCTTCAGCACTAGCGGCTCACCATCGAGTGTTTGTAAAGCAACATGTGATTCGATGTAATCTACAAAGCGTTGTTGATCTTCTTTATTACTAATAATATCTGCACCACCGGCAAATAAATGCTCCACAGCATGCTCGGTATCATGTAAATAAAAACGATGCATTAGCTCAATATTACTAGTACGTTTATTAAATAAAACTGTAGTTACTGATGCTTTAAGTTGATGCGCCATCGCTGGCATAGCAACTATAAAAGCAAGAATAATAAGCATAAAACGCATTATTCTTGCTCCTTATCGCTGTCTTTTTCGTCACCTGTTTTTAGCTCAGTTTTAATATCGTGCATGATATCGCGGCTGACTTTGGCTTTACTTTGCTCTTTTTTATACACTTCAATACGTGAAGGGATAATACGACGAGGGTAGTTATTATTTTCAACATCTACGTCTGCAGTTTCCCAACGAGGATCAACCGTTACTGATACCAAAGGCTTGTTCTTATCAGTAATAATAAGTTTTTGCACATGTTTGTGGTTGCGACGCCAGATTTCGGCAGGGATCATACGCTCTTCTTTAGTACCATCTTCATAGCTAAGCTCAAGTAAAATTGGCATTACTAGGCCGCCTAAATTCGAAAATTCAAGCACGTAATAGTTTTTATCTTCTGCAACTGCGCGATCGAGTACTTTACGCTCCCATGGCTCTAAGCCTTTTAAGAATTTATTATACGAGTTGCGCTCTTTGTTAGTAACAGTGAAGCGGTCGTTTTCATCGTAGAAATCAGTTACGTCGGAGTTTTCTTCAACCCATAGCTTTTTAGCTTCAGCCTTATTGCGTTCCACAAATAGTGGCATAGGTTTAGCCGCTTCAATATCACGTAGGCGATTAAAATCTATATCAGGATTTTTAGTATCTAAACGTAATTGATAGACTTTATCGAGCGAGATATCAACATGATCAGTGCTATAGAACCAGCCACGCCAGAACCAATCTAAATCAACACCTGATGCTTCTTCCATAGTACGGAAAAAATCAGCAGGGGTAGGGCGCTTGTACTTCCAACGCTGGGCGTACTCTTTAAACGCAAAATCAAACAGCTCACGACCTAAAATCACTTCACGCAAAATATTCAGTGCGGCCGCAGGTTTGGTATAAGCATTAGGCCCTAAACGCAGTACGCTGTCTGACTGAGTCATTACCGGCACTTGATTTTCAGACTTCATGTAGGCAACAACGTCACGTGGTTCAACCCCCCATGGAATAGTTGGATCCCATTCACGCCCAGCAACACCATCTAAAAAGCTGTTTAAACCTTCATCCATCCAAGTCCATTGGCGCTCATCAGAGTTCACCACCATAGGAAAATAAATATGACCAACCTCGTGGATCACCACGCCAATTAAAAAGCGCTTTTCAGCTTGTGAATAAGTACGCGAACCGTCATCCTGTAACTCAGTTCGAGGGCCATTAAATGTGATCATTGGATATTCCATACCGCCTACTGGACCATTGACTGACTGCGCAACAGGGTATGGATAATCAAATGAAAAGCGTGAATAAACTTCCATTGTATGTACGATTGCTTCGGTCGAATACTTCTTCCATAGATCGCCACCTTCTTTGGGGAAAAATGACATAGCCATCACTAATGGCTGATCATTACCGCCTTGTTGATAACCTTTTGCATCCCACATAAATTTACGCGACGACGCCCATGCAAAGTCACGCACATTTTCAGCTTTAAAGTGCCATGTTTTGGTCTTGTCTGTGCCTTCTTTTTCATTTTCTAAGGCTTCATCTTCAGTAACGATAAATACTGGGCGCTTTGTATTTTTGGCTTGTTCTAAACGGTTTCGCTGAGTACGGGTCAGCACGCTACTAGCATTATCAAGCTTACCCGTTGCAGAGACGATATGATCGGCAGGAACAGTGATCTCAACATCATAATCACCAAATTCTAGCGTAAACTCTCCACTGCCTAAAAAGGCTTTATTAGTCCATGCTTCGTAATCTGTATAAGCAGCTAAACGCGGAAACCATTGAGCAAGTAAGAATATGTCGTTGCCATCTTTTTCAAAATGCTCGTAACCAGAGCGAGCGCCAACGGCATCTTCTTCGACGATGTTAAAAGCAAAGTCCATGCTGAATTCAGTGTCTTTGCCTGGTTTCAGTGGTTCATTTAAGTCAATACGCATTAGTGTATCAACAACTGTGACTTTTAATTCTTTACCGTTATCATCTTTAACATTAGCAATTGTAAAGCCAAGTTCATTGTCACTCATAAATTGTTGACGACGTAACTGACTTAAACTTAATTTAGTTGCTTTTGGTTGTGGATCTCCCTGTAGGGCAGAGCCGTTAAATGTAGCAGTACGTTCTGCAATAGAGTCGCTTTTAAAAATATTTTGATCGAGTTGCAACCATAAATACTTGAGTGTGTGCGGTGAATTATTTTTATACTCTATGGTTTGACTTGCTGTTAAGCGACGTGCATTTTCATCAAGCTTTACATCGATGTCGTAATTAACATGCTGCTGCCAATATTTTTCACCAGGCTCACCTGCTGCACTACGATAAACATTCGGTGTAGGCAGCACTTCATCAAGTTGGCGAAACTTATCAACATAACTGCCTTTTGTTTGCTCAACTGCAGAAGCCATAACAGTACTTGAGAGAGCTAACGGTAAAAATATAGCCCCTAAAGTTACAACTGCTTTTTTCATAATTAATCCTGTTAATTTTTCGTAAGCATACTTTGTCAAAATAGTGAGATATATTCAATGAAATAGCGATAAACCGCCGCATTTATAGGGTAAAAAATAACTTATTCTTAAATACTGATGATTAACAACAAGGCAATTATTGTAAAGGGGGTTTACAGCAACTTTTGTACGAAATTCAGGCTTAATTAATGCAAGTCAATTACAGTTAGCTTTACAGTTTGTAAACACGTTAACCTAAACGATGAGTAGTAAACCCTCTTACCATAGTATTGAATAAGTTAGCTGACAGCTTGCAGGGGTAACCGATGAAATTTTACATTGTAAAAAAAGATAATAGTGTTGCGGCAATTCCAGCTCAGACTGAGCAACTAAATGAATATCAAAAGCGGGGCTTTGAGTTTGTTGAATTCGTTGCGGCTTGCGATAAAAACGACGCACTCGCTCGCTTTCCAAAACATAGTAAAAAACGTAAAAAGTGGCTTGTTTTATGCAGTAGTTTGTTGGTTATAAGCATAACTTTTAGCTTAATTTCGGCTATTTTTATATTAATGGCTAAATAATGAATTCTTTAGTTGACCTTTATAGTCATTTGTATTTAAAATCGCCCACTTTTTTGATTTGAGGGGGTTAAAAGCATCGCTTTTCTCCTCAAAAGTGTTTCAACATACTAGTAAAATGCGGTGGGCATATGGATTTTTATATCCTAAAAAAACAACAAGAAGTAATTGCAATTCCAGCAGATGAACAAAGTTGTAAACAGTATTTAGATTCAGGTTATTTTTATATTGATAAAGTAGCTGCTTGTAACGAAACGAATGCGTTAAAAGTACTGCAGGCCAAACAAACCAAAGCTCTCAAAGTACCATTAGTGCTGGCATTGTTAGCTTTACCCATGGTGATCTTTGCTTGGTATAACCTAACAAGTTAAAGATTCAGCTTGTGCCCTTGCATCTTAATTTAGCTTGGGTATATTGACGCTCTTAACTGTTTTTTAAGAGCGTGACATGAAAGTCTTACATACCTCAGATTGGCATTTAGGCCAACAATTTTACGAACACAATCGCTGCCAAGAGCATCAGGTGTTTTTCAGTTGGATCATAGACACGCTCGTCACACAACAAATAGATCTGCTGTTAGTCGCTGGTGATATTTATCACACAGCTACCCCACCTGCTAGCAGTGAAAATCAACTCTACCAATTTATAAAAGATGCCAAAAAACACTGCCCTGCATTACAAATAGTGCTTATTGCCGGTAATCATGATTCTGCAAATCGCATAATGGCCGCCCAGCCGCTGCTTGCTCAGTTTGATACTCAGGTCGTAGGCCGTTTTGATGCGAATAGTCCAGCAGATGTGGTACTGCGTTTAAATAGCAACCCTGTAACAGCTCATATCGTTGCAATGCCATTTTTACGTGCCAGTGATGTTAGTTCACTTAGTCACACTGAAAACGGTCACGATTACGCTCAAGGCATAGCTAAGGCGTACCAGCTAAGTATTGAGCATGCGCTCATTGATAAGCCTGCAACAACGCCGCTAATAGTGATGGGGCACTTACATGCCAAGGGCGGCGATATCTCTAGTGATTCTGAGCGAAATTTGATAATTGGCGGAGAAGAATCAGTCACAGCAAACGTGTTTAGCAATCATGCTGATTACGTTGCCCTGGGCCACTTGCATAAAGCGCAAATAGTCGCAAAGTCCGAGACAATCCGCTATAGCGGTACACCAATGCCGATGTCGTTTTCAGAGCGCAACTATAAACACCAAGTATGTGTTGCTGAGTTTACAACCACCACTGATGATACGATTGCAGTGACTGTAAACCCCCTTTACATTCCTCGCCCAACAGAAGTGATTTTATTACCTGAAGGAGAGTGCGTACCTCTTGAACAATTATGCCAACAACTATCGAGCCTAGACCTAAGCCAATATAGCCAAGCTCCGTATGTAAGAGTAAAGCTTAGTGCAGGTGATACCGATACAACTTTTCGAGAGCAAATTGAAAAAGCACTAGAGAACAAAGAAGTGCGCTTTTGTGGCATAGAACGCGTTCGTCAGCAAAATAAAGAGCAGCGTTTAACTGTCTTTGAAGATTTAAGCCAAGTCGAGATGCTCAACCCGCAAATGTTATTAGAGCAAGCGTTTGCCAATAACAAAGACATGGCGGGGCAAGCTGTCCCGGATGAGCTAAAAACCCTTTTAAACGATGTAATAAGCGAACTTGCGGAGCAAGAACAACTATGAAAATAACCGCAGTACGCATCCATAACTTAGCCTCAATTGTTGACGCCGAAATCGACTTTACCAAAGCACCGTTAAGGGATGCTGGTTTATTTGCCATAACGGGCGACACCGGTGCAGGAAAAAGCACTTTTTTAGATGCGATTTGCTTAGCCCTTTATACCAAAACAGCTCGATTAAGAGGTGATAAAGGTAACTTAATAGATTTTAATGGCGACAGTATAAAGTTAAATGACCCACGTAACTTATTACGTAAGGGTAAATGGGAAGGTTTTGCCGAGGTCGATTTTTTAGGCCAAGATAAACAGCTCTATCGCGCGCGCTATACCATTCAAAGAACTCATAAAAAAATAACCGGCAAGTTAAAAGTAGCTGAGCACAGCCTCTATACTTTGCCAGACGAAACGCTAATAGCTGATAAAAGCAACACCATAAAAGAAGTCGAAAGTAAAATAGGGCTCAACTTTGAACAATTCTCGCGGGCGGTATTATTAGCGCAACATGAGTTTGCGGCATTTTTAAAGGCCACGGGTGATGAACGAGCCCAGCTTTTAGAATGCTTAACTGGCACAGATAAATTTAGCTTGATTGGTAAACGTATTTTTGAGCGCCATAAAGAACAGCTAAATAAACTCGAATTGCTCAAAGCCAGTTTAGCCAGTTATACCTTACTCACCGACGAAGAACTTGCCGCGAAAACTCAACTACTTGATGATTTAAAACAGCAAATTGAAGATACTACAAAAACCTTAGCTGGCATCGAGCAGGGTATAAACTGGTATAAGCAAGCCAATAGCTTAGAGCAAGCACTGAATCTAGCACAACAAAATCAACAACAAGCCAGTACAGCGCTTAAAGCCATTGCAACACAAAGTGAACAGGCTAAACAAGCGCAAAGTGCACTGGAAATTAAAGACAATCGCAATCGTTTTAAAAGCTTAACGGCGCAAAATAATGAACTAAATACCAAGGTAAATGATTTAAAGAGTATCGATCACGCGGCACTCATTACTGATCTTGCCAGCGCACTTGAAAAGCACAACGAGAGCTTGCAAACGGCGAAACAACAGCAAAAAAGCGCAGAACCAATCATTGCTAAAGCGCGTGAGCTCGACAATCAACTTGCGATGCAAACACAAACAATAACCAGCATTACAAGGCAAAATGAAAAAGAGCAAAAACAACTTACTCATTTACAGCAGCAATTTAAACAAAGCCAAGCAAGTCATCAACAAGCAAAAAAACATTCCGAGCAACACCAGCAATGGCTAACCCAGCATAGTCAACTAAAGCAACTAGCGAGTGATTGGAATTACTATCAGCATAGCTTCAATCAGTTTTTGCACGCTAAGCAGCAATTTGCAACAACGACTGAACAAAGTACACAGTTAGCAGCTGAGCTTATAAGGCAAAACGAGCAGCTGGAAACACAAACTAAAAAACTGACGCTAAGCGAACAAACACTTTTAAGCGAACAACAAAAGCTTGATCAACTCAACAAGCAACACGGCCAATTTAATATTGAGCAATGTGATGCCAAACTTAAAAGTATCGATTACTTAAAAGAGCAACGCGAGCGTTACAAACAGTTTAATCAAGAGCTAAAGCAAAGCACGCAACAACAAAGTGTTATTGCAAGCAAACTAAGTCAGGGCGAGCAAACAAAAACAACGCTAACCCAGAACCTTGTAACACGAGAACAAACGATTAAACACAGTGAATACGCACTAAATCAAGCTCGCTTGCGTGCCAGCGAAAGTATCGAACATTTACGTGCTCAACTTACGCCAAATGAACCTTGTGTGGTATGTGGGGCAACCGAACACCCATTCGCAGATCAGCAATTAACTAACTTAATCGCTGCTTTTGAAAATGACTATAAAAATGCAAAACAGCACTACGAGAATGCCCTAGCAGAGCTTCACTCGCATCAAACTCAGCATGCTGTGCTCGTTGCTGAACACACACAACACAGCCAAGCGGTACAGGCTGCACAGACTAAACAGCTTGAAATAAAACATACCATGCAAGCGGCCCGCACTGAACTTAATGACTTAACCTCAGAGCAATTGGAGGCCAGTTACATTGCGCTCAATGAACAAAAAACACAGTATTATGCAACACAAAAACAACAGCGCAACTTGCAAGAGCAGGTAAACCAACTGCAAAGTATCTTTAAAAATGAGCAGCAAGCTCAACAACAGTTACATACACGCCACCTTGAACTAAGCAATCAACAAAGCCAGCTCAATAGCAAGCTAAGTGAGCTAAGCACACAAATTAATGAGCTAACCGCGACCCTTGGTTCACAATTTCAAGAGGCTCAATTTTGGCAACAACTGCAAAATAATACACTTGATTTAACTGAGTTAAACCAGCAAGTTGAGCAATATCAGCACAACCAAGAGCAGCTTGAGCAAGCGCAAAAACAACTCGATAGCGCTGACCAACAGATGCAGCAGTTTACACCGCTGATCAGTGATGCTGAGCTAATCTTAAAAAACCTAAATGATGATTTAGCCAAAGCACAGCAACAACATAGCAGCTCGCAAAGTGAGCGCTTAGCGCTATTTAATAATGAACACATTAGTGCTGACGACTACCAAACGAAGCTAGCTGCTCAACAAGAGCAATGCCAAGCACAGCTTCAGCACAGCCAAAAAGCGCACGATAACGCGATAAAACAACGCGACGAGCACGCGATAACGCTGCAAGGCCTCGAGCAACGGCTACTTGAAAATACGCAAGAACAAGCCGACCTCGATACTCGCTATAATCAATGGTTTGCTGAATTTAAAAGCCGCTACAGCGATGCAAGCCACGAACAGGTCACAATTTTACTAACACTAAGTAGCGATGAAATTAAAACGCATTTAAAGCAACATGAACAATTAGCGCAAGCTTTAATAGATGAAAATGCCGCGTTAAAGCAGCACAAACACGCTTACTTACAGCATCAAAACAGCGATAAACCTAAGCAAAGCCATGCTGAGCTTATTCAACAGTTAGCCAATTTAAACGATCAGCAAGCTGCGCAGCACAAAGCACAGCTTGCAACCAATACTGTACTTGAACAGCACAATCAAAACCGTCAGGCGCTGCAAGGCAAACAAACTGACTTGGCAACCTTGCAAAAACACGTCGAGCAATGGCATGTACTTAATAAAGTGTTGGGTGATGCAACGGGTAAAACCATGCGTAACTTAGCACAAACGCAAACGCTAAAAATATTATTACACTATGCAAACAGCCACTTACGAACGTTAAACAAACGCTATGAACTTACAGCTATTGAGCAAACCTTGGATATCGCCATTGTTGATAAGGACATGGCCGATGAGCAACGTTCAGTTAATACCTTATCTGGCGGCGAGTCGTTTTTAGTCTCGTTGGCACTTGCGCTGGGCCTTGCATCTTTGTCATCCAATAAAGTAAGTATTAACTCTTTGTTTATTGACGAAGGCTTTGGTACGTTAGACAGTGAAACATTAAGCATTGCCATGGATGCACTTGATTCATTACAAGCGCAGGGGCGCAAAGTGGGCGTGATCTCCCATGTATCTCAAATGACAGAACGGGTTGCTACCCAAGTTCATGTCGCCAAGAAACCTGGTGGCTATTCGACTGTTACAATTATTTAAGGAATAGTAATGCCAACATTTACACAAGACGAAGCAACGCAGTATGATTCTCGCATTCCTCGTTTAGTACCGGGGTATGAATTACTGCACAGCAGTACCGCAGCGCAACTACAAGCAACGCTCGGCGATGAAGCGCATATTTTGGTAATAGGCGCCGGTACCGGTAAAGAAGTCGCCCTCCTTGCTGCCTTGCAGCCTAAGTGGCATTTCACTGCACAAGACACCTCACAAGACATGCTCGATATCGCAAAGCAACGATTTGTTGAGCTTGGGATCAGCGAACGGGTTACTTTACACTTAGGCTCGCCATCCGAACTTAAACAACAAGCGGATGCCGCATTATGCTTATTAGTGATGCACTTTGTGGCAGATAACGGCGATAAAAAAGCCATGTTGCAAGCAATTAGCACACAGCTAAAAGCACATGGGCAATTATATTTAGCCGATTTAATGCGTCCAGAAACACTTTTTGAGCGTGATGCCCAATTGATACTCAGCAAACAATTAGGCTTAACTGAAACAGGGGTAGAGCGCATGCAGCATAATTTTGAGCATGAGTTTTTCCCACTTGATAGAATTCGTCTTGCCGACTTACTCGATGAAACAGGCTTCAATAGTGGCAAGTTGTATTTTAAAACACTTGGTTTTAGTGGTTATGTGGCACAAAAACGCTAAACGTAAACTAATAATTTACCTTTCACAATGCTCTATTACTTCCTAGACATGCATTAAAGCATTTTTAAAACCGTTTACCCAACGCTGGTTAACGGTTTTAATATTGACACTTTATTTTTCAATATATTACCCTAACCAAATAGATTCGTATTAGGTCTAATAAAACCACCATTACTTGGGATTGTGTATCATCCCACTAACAACAATGTACTGACACACTTAGAATCAATAATAATTTTTTCATGTGCTTTCAAGCCAAATATAAGCTTTTAACGGTTACCGTCTTATTTTTTTGTACCTATAAAGTTTGCAATAACAAAAAATAATGGTAGGCTGTAAGTTCATCTTTTACAGGACGTAACTAATGAAAAAATGGATTTTTATATTAATCTCCCTCAGTTTCAGCCCGCTATGTACTGCATCCGCTGTTTACTCCCCTTTGACACAACCGCAATTAGAACAACCTGACACAACACTATTAACTCGACTAGCTGATTTTTGTAATCGCAGAGAAAACATCACAACATCAACCGATAAAGACAGCTTCGCGAATATAATTGAATCACCAATAACAGCTGGTTTTTATCTACACTCATATAACAACACGGCAAAACAGACTGCATGGCGCAATTTTTATGAGTTGCCAGCGCGCTGTAAAACTAAAGAAAACGCCACCATTAATGCACTTTGGTGTACGGAGCATCAGCGAAAAAAACGCCAACAGTTTGAATTACAATGGCAAACAGCGGGCAACTTACAACGTGCCGAAGTACAACCTAATGATCATGTCTATGAAATCATCCTACCCAGAAAAGGCATGCAATCGATTAGTTTAGCTACTCAAAACGTAAAGTCACTCCCCCAAACAAGCTTATTACAACATGCTTCTTCATTAATGGGGATTGTCTGTATTTGTTTGTTTATTACCGTTGTGATTTTATTTTTTAGTTGGCGACATGCTAAAAGGGTGAAGCGGTTCGTAATCTTAACTCATACCAATAAAGTAATTTATAGCAGCAAGTAACAGCCCAGAGCAGGCTGCTACTAAACGAAATAGTCTGAGCTTTGGAGAATCAATCTTCAGCGACAATTAATAAATTAATCGTCGGTTTTTAACTGTTTTGCACGCTCTTGTGCTGCAATTAATTTGGCTGATTTTGGCACTGTTTTTTTCGGGACAATCGTCGGCTTTTCTTTTGAATTTGGATCCCAAGTAGGGTCGAGTGATAAATTAGCAAATGGGTTAGCTTTACTCTGATTTGGATCTGCTACAAATGCGCCAGATATATCATCTCTTTCATCGTGCTCTGATGCACTATGCTGCTCTGCAGCTAATTCATCGTTTAATGCCGCAAGCGCCTGTGCTATTTCATCATCACTGTCAGTTACCGTTAAAGTATCAGCTTGTGGTTGAACATCCACGGTCGTTGATAGCTTAACTTCCCTCATTTGCGAAAAGCCTGATGTGAGCACTTGGCCACTACTATTAACAGCATCCGAATGGACAATTTCATTTGCTACTTCATTCGTTGCGCAATGAATAACGTTTTCATCATCCATTTTAGGTAATTGCTCAGCTTCGCTATCGAGCTCTGTTGTGGTCGTTTGGTGTGGTTCTAAATTAGTATCAAGATCAGCTTCAACATTTATCGTCGCAGACTTTATGACATCTTTAGGTTGTTGTGGTTTCTGACCTGGTAATGGCGCATCAGGATCAAACATACGCACTTCAGGCTCTTTAAAATCATGCTCATTTTTAAAAAGCCGCTGCGTTAACTCAACTTTTACGTTTACATCGTCTGAATTTATCATTTCAGTTTGTGGAGTTGCAATCGCTACTTGCTCTGCTATAACCGCTTTTTTTGGCGCAACAG
The DNA here is from genome assembly GCF_014164495.1 of Pseudoalteromonas sp. SG41-5. Lineage (NCBI taxonomy): Bacteria > Pseudomonadati > Pseudomonadota > Gammaproteobacteria > Alteromonadales > Pseudoalteromonadaceae > Pseudoalteromonas > Pseudoalteromonas sp. SG41-5. The sequence continues at coordinate 12,434 of NZ_JACJFH010000042.1, forward strand.
TGGATTCGCTTGCTATGGGCTCAGCCTTTGCGGAGGTTGGTTTTGATTCAGCGGCTTCTGTACTTGAAGCCTTATCAGTTGCAGGAATTAGCGGTGCAGTTTCAACTGCTGCTTTTTTGTTAGCGCGTAAGCGCAGCAGCAACATTGCAGCTAATAATAAAACTACTAACAACAATAAACTTGGCATTAATAACGAATCCGACTCAGTGCGCACTGGTTCTGGGGCTGTTACCTTTATCGTCGCAGGTTCGCTTATTATTACTGCTTCGGGTGTAGCATCAACTACATCATTGTTTTGCCCAAGCGGCTGTTCGACTGTGGTTTCTGCGCTGCTCTTTTGCTCAACTTCAATACTTTGGACATTCTCAACATTTTCAACAATTACAGACGCCTCCCATTGAACTTCTGCTGGCTCATTTTTGGCTACTGACGAATTGCTGTCAAGGGGGTTTACAGTCGAGTTTTGCGTCTCTAATGTAGATTTTATTTTATTATCAACATGTGTTTTTGGTGCAACCACTACAGGTGCTGGTTGCGCTTGAGACGCTGCTGGAGGTGGGTTACTGCAGTTGTTTTTATAATCTTTTGCCGCATTTCGATAACTACGGCTACTTGTATTATCGCTGTATTGCTGCATTTGTTGTTTATACAAAATGCACATAGCTTCACTGTATTTAGCAAAGCTATTGAAACTAAAAGTAAATAAAATAAATAAGCAAAGTCGTAATACGTGAGCCATCATAAATCTATTAAACAAAATAACACAATAAACCCAGTTTAATAGTTGTGCGCAAATTTATCTAGCAGTGTGTTTTGCTAATCAATTACCATCAAGGTACGGTATTCATCGTAAGCAAATTGATCTGTCATGCCGCTGATATAATCTTGAATAAATCGACAGCGATAATAAAACTCATAAGCGAGTACATGATCGGGTTCTGCTTGCATCGCTTCAATGGCTTGTAAATAGCTATTTAAATGCTTTTTCGAAAGCTTTTTGAGTAACCGTGTTTCAATTAAGAAACGACCATCCCCTTTGAGCACCCGTTTAAAGTCATCATGACTTAGCAGCAGTAATGGCTTATAACAATCAAGTAATCCATTGATAATTCGATAGCCTTGTAATTCAAGTTTACCGACTTCCTTATGTGAAAACACATATTCAAACGCCACTTGTTTCAAAGTGGTGGTTATAGCATGTAAATGACTGCGGTCTTCTAACAAGGCTTGATTAAAATCACCATGATAAACCGCTTCAATATTATCTATAAAACGTTTGGCCGCATAATTAACCAGAGGGTGGAGTAGAGTTACCCGTAAATAAATAAAAAACTCGCTATTAAAGTTATAAGGTTGCTGAGCGGCCTTATCGAGGGCATAGTTAACTGCTTTTTCAACCACGTGCTGATGCTCTACATCGTCAATGGTAAGATTAGTTAACACTTTTTGATAATGCTGTTTGAGTTTATCGCATAATAACTCAACAGTAATGATGCCCTTTTCTACGGCATCTTCAATATCAGCTAAGCAATATGAAATATCATCAGCCGCTTCCATTATATAACTGGCGGGATGGCGACATTGTGGTTCGATGAATAGCTCTTTTTGCAATCTTTCAACAAAGTTTTTTTCACTGTAGTAAAAGCCTACTTTTTTCATCAAATAATTTTTAGTTCGCGGTATATCTTCTTTCGCCATACTTGCCGGACGCGTGTATTTTAGAATACCAGCCGTTTGGCTATAGGTTAAATTAAGTGATAATAGTGAGTGTACAATACGGATACCTTGCGCATTACCTTCAAAGTTACAAATATCTTGTGCTAAATGTTTAAATATTAAGCCAATTCCCGTGTGTGGATCGGCGCAGCGCTGAGGGGTAAGCGTTGCTAAATTTGCGTTAAACCAGTGATTAATCGCAGCTTCACCAAAATGACCAAACGGTGGATTACCTATATCGTGCATCAAGCAGGCCATTTCAACCAGACTTTCTAGCGGCCTCTCTAATCCTGTTAGGCCATATTCAGCTTGTTGTTTGGCCGTTAAATTCGCAAAGATGCGTTGCACTATAAAACGCCCAACTTGTTGTACTTCGAGAGAGTGAGTTAACCGCGAGCGTACCGCAGCATTGCGCTCCAACGGAAACACTTGCGTTTTTTGTTGTAAGCGGCGAATTGCAGCACTATTGATGATACGGCCACGATCGCTTTCTAACGCCATCTGTAAATTAGGGGTTGAGCGCAGCTCACGCGCTGACGTTATTTTTTTGCTGAAATCGATCATAGACGCTCCTTTTATTGTCTACTTTTAATCTAACAGCTTGTTTACTAAATTAATATCCATGACTGCTGTTCGCACATAAATTTATCTATTAATAATTATCACGGTCATAAAATAGCGGTACACTGCATATTAAACATAAGCATATCGTAACGTATTTGTTTATCTTCTGATTACCAATAATGCCCAACAAAGGTAGTAATACAATGAAGCCTATTTTAAGTTTTCTGTTATTAGCATTGCTCATTTATAGCTCTTTTAGCCACGCTAAAGACGATAAAAACTCTGCAAGTAATACCGTAGTACTTGTTTCTCTTGATGGATTCCGCTGGGATTACATCGAAAAACACGGTGCTAAAAATTTAGCCGCAATAGCTAAATCGGGAGTTCGCGCAACTAAAATGCGCCCGGTATATCCGACTAAAACGTTTCCTAATCATATATCTATTATTACAGGTTTATTGCCAATTAATCATGGGGTAGTAGATAACCGCTTTTGCGATACACAAAGAAATGAATGCTATAGCATGGGAAAAGGGAAAGACGACAGCACATGGTTCAACGGTATTCCACTGTGGAATTTGGCGTCGATGCAGGGATTAAAATCAGCCGCTTATTTTTGGCCAGAATCGGATGCGCGATTTAATGGCATGCTGCCGGATTACTTTTACCATTATTCAAAACACAGTGATTATCAAAATCGTGTTGATCAAATTATTCAATGGCTAACATTGCCAGCAGCGCAGCGCCCGCAATTAGTTGTTAGTTATTTTTCACTGGTAGATAGTATGGGCCATGAATATGGGCCTGATGCTGAGCAAACCAAGCAAGCGGTAAAAGAAGTAGATGTATTAATGGGGCAATTACAGCAACGTCTTAATGAACTAGAGCAAAATGTTAACTTAGTGATTGTCTCCGATCATGGTATGAGTACCGTTGAGCCAAACCAAAGTATTGCTATCAGCAGCTTACCGAAAGACGACAAGTTTATGGTTAAAAATACCGGACCGAGAGTATTGATCTATGCTAATAAGGGCACTACAAAAGCTGAGATCACAGCATATAAACAACACTTAACGAAAGCAGCAAAAGGGCGCTATACCGTGCTAAGTGATGAACAACGTAAGCTTTATCACTATGCTAACAATGGCCGAACTGGTGATATTATTTTACAAACCACAGCACCAAGAAGTTTTGCTGATACCGGTAAAGTAAGCTATTTAGGTACCCATGGCTATGCGTATAGCGAAGATATGGCGGCAACCTTTATTGCCAATGGCCCAGCATTTAAAAATTCATTAGTAATCGATGAAGTAAATAATTTAGATATATATCCACTTATTGCCAAAGTACTGGGAATTAAAGTGCTCAATGCAATCGATGGCGATGGTGCAACACTTTGGCCTGCTTTAAACTAACTAAGCTGATCTTTGAGTAATAAATCTATCATAATTAGGTTTGGTTTAATTAAATAATAAAAAGAGCGCAAATGCGCTCAAAAGGGAAAAAACTATGTACTAAAAATAAACGCTATTTAAAGTTAGCAATACTGTCTTTAGTGGCATTTACTGTACGCCATGCAAACGACTCACCAGTTACACCATAGGGGATACCATTAACATCCCAGCTAGGGTTAGAAAAGTAATCGTATTGCGTGGCACTTCCAAACACATGAGGGTACGCCATAATACTGGCAAACTGATTTTGTACGCCATGGCCCATACCATCAACATAAACACCACCGGCGGTATCGCCTTGCTTACGAGAGTGCGCTAAGCCTTGATTGTGGCCCAATTCATGTACGAAGGTTGTTGCTCCACAATCTACCGCTGTAATGCTGTACATACTGTTACTTACTGAGCTATATAAATTGCCGTTACTGCCACTGCCAACCCACGCAATACCACACGAAATTAAGTTACTGCCAGCGCTTTGACCGGTGCCAAGTACCGCGACCATATCAGCACCCCAGCTATTGCGTAAGCCTTGAATATAGCTACTGTTAGTGACTGAATTTAACCAGCTACTTGAAGGTGTAATCGCATGATTTCCTAAGTTTTCGCTACCAACTAATCGAAGCGTAATATCAATACCATTTTGACTGTAAACCTGGTTACTAAAGGCAATATACTGGTTAATTTTAGTATTAATGTTTGCAGTGGCAGCCGCCGCTTGATCTGTATATAAAATCGCAATATCAATTGTCGCAGCGTGGCTAGTTGCTGTCATACCTAATGCACAAAATGCAGCTAAGGGAATTAGTCGTTTATTCATGTTAGTTCCTTTTTGGTTGTGTTTATTGCCTTATAAAAATTTATTTTGCTAAATTTCTATAAATTATTACCCGTAGGTTTTGGCGCAAATGGATCTTCACCATTACTTGGTTGAGGGGTTGGTTGTTTCGTTACTTGATGTTCCATATGATTTTTATAAAGATCTCGCTTTGCCGCAAGCCAACCATATTGACCTTTACTTTCAAATACATAATTACCGCTTGGTGCAGTTAATTGACCATATATAGCGTCTTCGCCAATAGTCATTACGGTGGTGTGAAATCGCCCATCAGCACCAAGCACTCGGCCAAAAATACTTTTATCACCATTGCTTGCTGCAATAATATTAGTCACCTCTGCACTAAAAGTTTCAGCAGTTTGTGGAATAGCTAGATCAAAATTATCACCTTGCTTGAGCTTTCTGAGCGCCACTAAATCGAACTCGATATAAGCTTCGTTATGTAAATCTGTAGGCAATAATCCTGAGGCTTTGAGAACTTGCTCTGCTTTCTCTGAGAGACGATTAATAGCATCAAATTCATCATACGTATGATCTACTACAGCTGGCTGTGTAGCTGACACACTTGGCAACGATATATCAGCTGATACTTTAGCGGCTAGCTTCTTAGGCGCTATACCCGATAACTGAACGTCACTCGCAGCAACCGAATGGGTGACATTGCTTTCTTTGTAGATAACAAACTCATATAGCAAAAAAGCGCTGATCGGAACGACAATTATAAATGCAATAGCCCTTTTCATTTGTCTCTCTTTTAGATCTAAAAGTTAATATATTGTTATTTTTACATCAGGGTAAATTAAAGCGCAAGCATAAATTTGTTACCGAAAATAAAAACAGTCTTTTTAAATATTTATCATATTAATCTTATGGTTAATAATTTCATCAAACAAAACCTATTAAAAGCTAACTTTCACCCTCATAACACAACCTTTTAAGTTAACATTAACTTATCAATTATACCTTTTACAGTTACATACTTTATTGCAATAAAAAAACACCGACTATTGATTAACCAAAATGAGATCTGAAAAATAATATTATCGTGACGATAAAATTTATTTGTTTTACTGCACATCAGATGAACCTCATACTCCGCGTCTTTTGCCGCAGACTCTCATCATCATAAGTGACTGTGAACATCTATAACGTAGTGAGCCTATTTTTTCTGTGAGCTGCGGATCAATACTCAAGAGGAAATACCATGCGTGGCTGGATCATTTATAAAGACAGTGCTGGATTACTAAAACAAGAGACCTACGAAGTAGAGCGTTTACTGGCCGCAGCAAAAGAAGAAGGTATCGATTTACAAGTTTTCTCTCCCGATCAATTTGATTTAACTATCACCCGCGAAGATGGCAAAAGCATTCTAATTGACGGTGTAACCACAACTTTGCCTGACTTTGTTATTCCTCGCATGGGCGCCAGCACCACCTATTTTGCACTAGCAATTATTCGCCATCTCGAGCGACTAGGGGTGTACTGCGTTAATAGCTCACAATCAATTGAGACGGTAAAAGATAAACTGTTTGCACAGCAAATTTTAGCTGAGCGTAACTTACCTACACCAAATACTATGCTGGTAAAATTTCCAGTAAATATCGACTTAGTAGATAGGCAAATAGGCTTTCCAGTGGTGATTAAAACACTTTCAGGCTCGCAGGGCAGTGGCGTATTTTTATCAAAGTCAAAAAGCGAATTTGACGATTTAATGCAATTAATTGAAGCCGCCAACCCGCAAGCTAATATCATCTTGCAACAGTTTGTTAAATCTAGCCATGGTCGTGATTTGCGAGTACTCACTATTGGTGGCCGTGCTGTCGCATGTATGGAGCGAAACTCTGGCGGTAAAAACTTTAAAGCGAACGTGAGTGCAGGTGGCACTGGTAAACCGCACCCAATTACTCCAGAGATTGAATGGTTAGCTACACAAACAGCTAATGTACTCAATTTAGACGTTGCTGGTATTGATTTATTATTTGATGATAATCACTTTAAAATTTGCGAAGCAAATTCAAGCCCTGGATTTGAAGGCTTAGAAGCTGCACTGGGGATCAATGTGGCTCGTGAAATCTTGCATTTTATTCGCATTCGCTTGGGTATTTTTGACCGCCCAGAGAATTTAAGCTTAGCCTTGGATGAAGACAGTAAAGCAGCGATGGAACAGCCAACTCCAAGCCCCAAATTAAGCGCTGTAGTACAATAAAATTTTAGTCGTAAATAACGACTATTGCTTTGTATACTAAGCTGTCATTGGTGACGTGTGAAAACTGTTACACCGTCGCCATTACAAATCTAACACTTTATCACTACCTCAGAACATCAATACTTTCTCCAACCAGTAAGACCTTAGTCATAAGTAACCTTGAAAGATAAACACGCCCTAGCATCAAAGTAATATTTGTGTATAAATAGAACGATTGAATTCAACGATTTAGGAACCACATGCAACTATCAAATCAACTATTAAACCGTTTAACTGCGGGCTTAGTTGCGGTGATCATCGGTTTTACCAGCTCTATCGCACTTATTTACCAAGTCGTTATTGTGCTAGGTGGCACAGCGGAGCTCGTTGCAAGTTGGGTACTTATGTTAGGTCTTGCGATGGGTGTCACTTCAATTGGCTTATCGTACTACTATAAAATCCCAATTTTAATTGCCTGGTCAACAACCGGTGCCGCTTTACTCATTACCAGTGCCCAAGGTTATAGTTTAAATCAAGCTGTAGGCGCATTTATGTTCAGTGCTTTACTGGTATTTATTTCAGGGATCACTGGCTGGTTTGAAAAAATAATGCAACGTATCCCGAGTCAAATTGCCTGTGCAATGCTTGGCGGTGTTTTAGTGACTTTTGGCATAGATGTATTTAACTTTATGGGTGAAAAACCATTGCTAATTGGTGCGATGGTGCTGGTTTATTTAGTCTGTAAGCGTTTAATGCCACGTTTTTCAATGCTTATAGTACTGATTGCCGGGTTTGTAATGGCAGGCGTTACAGGACAAATAGATACCAGCAGTTGGCAATGGAAAATGAGCGAGTTTGCGTTTATCGCTCCTGAATTTAATTTACAAGCGATGATCAGCGTAGGTATTCCGCTTTATATCGTCACTATGACTTCACAAAACTTGCCAGGCATTGCAGTGTTAAAAGCACATAATTACCCAGCCCCCATCTCTGCAGCGCTCAATGTCACTGGTTTTAGTAATATCCTTATTGCCCCCTTTGGTGGTTATGCCATTAATTTAGCAGCTATTACTGCGGCAATTTGCATGAGTGAAGATGCCGACAGCGACCCTAAAAAGCGTTACTGGGCAAGTATCGCGGGCGGTGGCTTTTATATCCTGATGGCGATTGGAGCAGCGACTCTAGTGGGTTTAGTGGCAAGTTTGCCACAAGCACTTATTTTAGCCTTGGCGGGGATTGCTTTATTCACCACCATTGCCTCGAGCTTACAGCAAGCTTTGTCTGATAGTTACTACACTGAAGCGGCAATGATCACTTTTTTGGTCACCGCCTCTGATCTTACTTTATTTTCTATTGGCTCGGCATTTTGGGGGATATTGTTAGGCGCGCTGACTTTATGGTTGATCCCGCGAAAATAACACTCGCAATAAATCAGCTTAACGCATCGTTGAGTAGCGATTGTGTTAATTAGTGGTTTATAAACTCACGCCTAAAGTGATCATTATTTAAACACTGTTAGTATAACAAAGTAATAACCGCCCTAGTGCATAAGGAACTGACTAAGGCGGTTATTATATTAGTCGAAAGTATGATGACGGGTGACACTAAACCGGTTAAGAATATGATGCATAATATACACCGCACATAAACTCACGATTATCGCAACCGATACAGACGAAAACCGATAAAGCGCACTGTAAACCAAGTCTTGCCCAGGTCCGAGAGACTGACCAAATAAAATTCCAAATGTGGTAATAACCCCAAATCCAACACCAGGGATACCGCCACCTAAAATATGATAACGGCTAAATATAAAGGTTAAAACCCACAAGATCAGCGCCGGAAAAATCAGAATATCGGTGTGATTATACAAAAACAGCTGCGATACTAACGCTAAATTACAACCAATTAATGTGCCAATTGCTCGTTGCCAACCAGCCATGCCAGCGGCTTTCCAGCACAATGGAAACAAAATTAAGATCGATGCCGCTTGTGCTGAAATTGAATCTTGTAAATCAAATACCTGAAAAATCACAAACGACAGTGTAGCAACCGTAGCGCACAACAGTACTTCGTGGCGAATACTCTCTTTTGCTTTTGTTGGCATCACCCGACCTTGGCGTGGTGCAACATCAGGAAATACAAAGTGCATTAATACCGCCGCTAACACGGTCACTACGACTGCTAAACCATTGCTGATGATCAACGGATAAATACTTGTGCCATTACCAACATAACTAGAAAAGTGCAGTTGAATAGATAAACTAACGACACTTAAAGCACCAAACAAAAAGTTAGCACCGCAGCTCATTTGATAAAACAAAAATGCAAACGCTAAAAAGCACAGCAAGGTCATCGCCACTGGTAAATGAGAAAATAACCCCTGTACTATTAATACAAATAACCCACTAAATGCCGCGCTGGCAAAAAACTGACGAATGATATGTGCATTTAAAATCGGCACTAATCCTAATAACAACATAGGATAAACGGTGAAGAAAATACCATTTGGCCAATTCATCAATTTACATAAACTAAATCCTAACGCGCTGCCGCCAGCGATACGTAATGCTTGCCGAAGGTCATTCTGGTCTAGTTTTACAGGGACTGATGCAGACATAATAAAGCCTTATTAGTAAATGTAATGCAGTAAACTGATAAAGCGAATTTGCATGACACCAAACCATTGCCCAATTACTGACTCAGGCAGTAGCTGCACTGTTGCACGTGCACCACTAGGTAGTTTACTTAATAGCTGTGCTTGCTCTAAATCAATGTGAATACGTTGGCGCTGCGCATCACGAACCCAGCGATTACTGCTTTCAGTACTGCTTAATAAGCCATTAGCATTGAGCTGCCCATTACTTACGCCAGCTTCAAAAGAGTTCACTGTAGCAGCAAATACTTGGCCTGGCAGAGCATCAAACGTTACTTTTGCTTTGCTGCCCACTTTAATATTAACTAACGACTTTTCACGAAAATCAGCCACTAAATCAGCTTTATTGGCCACAACAGCTAACATCGGTTGACCTTTATTAGCAAATGTTCCGGTGCTTACTTGCAAGTTTGCGACTTTACCATCAGCATCAGCAGTCACTATGCTGTATGATAAATTGAGTTTCGCTTGTGCCAGTTGGTTTTGCGCATGGCGTAATGCTAGGTTGTCTTCGCCTAATTGCCCACGTGCCAGTTTTGCCTCGGTTAACTGTGCTTCAATAGCTGCGACATTCGCTTTACTTGATTGATAATTAGCGCTAATTGTTTCGTACTCTTGCTCCGATATAGACCGTTTTTTCAATAACGATTCACTGCGATCAAATAACAACTGTTGCTCATGCAGCTTGGCATTTCCAGCGGCTAGCTGAGCCTGTATCGCTTTAACACTGCTGTCTAAGCGCTGGTTTTGCAACTGCGCATCAGCATAAGCCAGTTGTGCTTGCTCTAGTGCTAATTTAAAAGGAGCTGCTTCTATTAAAAATAGCGCTTCACCCGCTTTAATCGCTTGATTATTATTCACCAATACTTGGTTCACGCGGCCACTTACTTGTGGCGTTACTTGTACTACAGGGTGATATACGCGCGCTTGCGGAGTAACCGGTAAAAACATATCGGCAACGACAAAGTAAGCGAACAATAAAATAAACCCAACTAATGATATTTTTACATAGCGGGCAAATTTCTGATCCGGTGTCATGAATTATTTCTCTCCAGAAAAGTGGCTAATACAACGTCGAGCATTGGCTTCCATTTGCACTAAACCATAGGCCATAGTATCAAGCTGCTGCGTTGTAAGTTCTGCATAAAGTTGTGTTTTAACTTCAGCCATAATGTCTCTAAGCGCATCTAATAATAGTAATCCTTGCTCAGTAAAATAGATTTTACGACTACGTTTATCATCGCTGTCAATGCGACGGACAATAATCGCTTGTTGCTCTAACTGTTTAACTGTTCGCGTTAGTGAAGGCATTTCAATCCCCAAACTGCTAGCCAGTTCTTGTTGTGTAACACCTTGTTTTAAATGATGGATATGGATCATCGCAGTCCAACGAGATTGTGTTAACCCTAAAGGCTCAACAGCGAGAGTAACGGCATCGCGACAGAGTCGGAAAACGCGCCCCATGCTACCGCATAAACTTAAATCTAAAGTTTCATGAAAAGGAGGTGATGAAATCATAATAGTACCTAGTTACTTAGCATGCTAACTAGTTTAACATTACTTAGCATGCTAAGTAAATATTGAAACGCTCTAAAAAAATAACGGCAAAGAGGGCTTTAAAAACGATTTAATATCACTGTGTTGAGCAAATTAGCGAATAATCCAATGGGGGAGGAATTGTGAACCAAGTAACATTATAAGGAGGCTATTTTATTAATTTTTTCATCGTTACCTCTTCTTAAGGCTGAACGGCTAATAACTGAGTTATTTCTTGCTCATATTGCGCTTTTTTACTGTTCTTAAAGCCAATATGGCGATATTTTATTTTGCCATCACGGCCGTACACATAACTACTTGGCATACCGAGTAAATCGAATTGTTTGCCTATTAGTGCATCAGGATCATAAATAATAGGAAAATCAGCGGGAGTGTGTGCTAAAAAATCAACCGCATCTTGATGCTCAACATCTAAGTTAACTGCCAACACCGTAAAGCCTTGCGATTGGTATTTTGTTTGCATTTCATTAAGCCAAGGAAAAGACTTACGACAAGGTGTACACCACGAAGCCCAAAAATCTAAAAATATCACTTGGCCTTTAAGCTCTGCTAACTTATCGGTTAGTTGTTGCTGACTGGAGATAACTGGAACAACGGTTTCTTTACTTAACACTGGCGCACTCGCCATAGCAGTAAAAAGTGCCGTCACAAGCATAAACCGTGATACAGACCGAGAAATAATCACCACTTTTTAAGCCCCTAAAAATAATTAGTTTAACAATAGCAGGCAATTCTTAAGAAATACTTAAGACAAGCCTAACTATAACTTTCGCTCAAAGCACACTATCTATCAGTGCAGCAGCAGGAACCTTAAACTAATCTATGAGGGAAGACTCGATTAGAAATTTAATCGGGTATTAACTTAAAAAGGGGGAATTAGCAGTTAGCTTTGATGGCCAGCAAGCTGGCCTAAGTGTAGTAACAAATGGCCGTAAACTTTAGAAATTGAGTAAGTTTGCGGGTGAGTACTGATCAGTGAGTACTTTTGTATCGCTAGGCCAGTCTTTATTATCTTTGGTCGAAATCATCCCTTCGCTCACCGCTTTGATATCAACGCGATAGGGGGCTAATAACGGGGTTAGCTTTTCTATTCGCTGTGCTAGCTGCACAGGACTTGGAAATTTATTAAAGCCAGCTAAAATAATTCGATTACTATTTTTCTCAGTGCTCACATTAATAAAGTCACCAAATACCGCTTCATAAGTGGCAGATTCATGCTCATAAAGTTTGCTTGATGAAAAGGTATTTGCCGCCACTACGCCACCATCAGCCAGTACACTTTTCACTTCCGCAAAAAACTCTTTAGTAAGTAAATGCTCAGGGATGTAATCACCATTAAATGCATCAAGAATAATCCAGTCATACTTGGCTTGTTGGATTGCTGCGCGTTTAATAAAAATACGCCCATCTTGTACTTTCGAAGTAACTTTATCGTTCTCTTTAAAAGCAAAATAATCACGCGCCACTTTTATAACTGCGGGATCAATTTCAACATTTTCAATCATTGCGTCAGGATATAGCTCGCTGATCACATTTGATAAGGTGCCGCCGCCAAGCCCGATAATGAGTACATTTTTTGGATTGTCTATCAGTAGTAAACTGGCAAAAGTGAGTTTGGTATAATTAAACACTAGCTTTTGTGGGTTGCTTTTATATATGCAACTTTGACTGCTTTTACGGGCTTTTTCGTCAAACTTTAAACAGCGTAAATCGCCGGTCTCTTCAACTAAAATATTACGATAAAGCGACCGCTCTTGATGGATCACCTTAGCTTGGCTGCTAAACCCAATTAACAGTAAGGTCACGAGTAAATACTTAAACATTGTGTTTCTCCTTGTTAGCTAATTGATTTACGCCAATTGCCAATAAACCTAATAGCCCTAATGTCGTCGCGAAACCCAAAATAATGGTATTCACATCAAACGCTAGCACCATGTAAAACGAGGTAATAATAGTCCCTAAGGCACTGCCTAAGGTGCTGACAAAATACAAGCCGCCAGCGACTTGGCCGCTGTGCTCGCTATCGGTCACTAATAAACGCACAGAGTAAGGCGAAATCATGCCTAAAATAATAGTAGGGACAAAAAACAACGCTGTAGAGGCCAATAACGAGCCATAACGGCTGTCTTCTATGTGAGAAAAAATATACGCCATAATTGGCTGGGCAAATAATGCAATGGGCAGCACCATAATACTGGCAACTAAAAATATTAAACCGTATTTGGTTAACGAAGGCTGGCGAATTGAAAGCTTTCCTCCCAATAAATAGCCAAACGATAAGCTGAGCATAAACACAGTAATAATACTGCCCCAAATATGCACACTACTACCAAAAAAAGGCGCTAAAATTCGCCCGCCAAGTAGTTCTATTCCCATAATACTAAAGCCGCTACTAAAGGCTAAAAAATAAATTAAAGCATTGGTTTTTAAAGTCATGTAATTATCATTTTGTAACTTATTTGAAGCACTATACTAACGTGATGTAAACATAGCCGCCAGTGTAATAATTAATCGAGCTAACATAACTCAAAGCTACTTTTATAAACCAAGACAGTCTCACTTTAGTTATGGGGCAACATAAAGTCAGCCATCATAGAATAGGGATTAATTTCGCTAGCCTGCAAAGTATTAATGCGCCAAATATGATGCATGTTGTTTAGCAACTGTTAACCCCCTTTACAGTCTTTATTAACTTTAAAACCACGACTCTTTTTACATCATCTAGGCAAAGACTCAATGAATAAGTAAAAAAGTAGTAAGTTTAAAACGCTGCACTTACGCGCAGCGTTGATTACGTTTTAAAACTGATAACTTACGCGGGCAGAAAAGTTACGCCCGGGCTGAGTATATTGGCTAAAATCAGCCCCCTGAGATTGCCCTGCAATCAGTTCAAAGGGTACATATTTTTTATCTAGCAGGTTAATTACGCCCACATTTAGCTGCCATGTTTGCCATTCATAACTTGCGTATAAATCCACAATACCGTAACCATATCCTTGCGTTGTTTTATCACCACTTGCATCTCGCACTACATCAGACTGTGATTTAGCAAAGCGCCATGCTGCGGTCCAATCAATATCGCCAAGTGCTGTTGTTAACTGTATTGAACCGTTAAATGGACTGATACTGGTTAACGGCTCGTCTGTTTCTTTGTTTTCGCCTTCAACATATGCAACATTTGCCTCAACTAAAACATTATCGCTTACATGCATCAACAAGCTCGCTTCAACACCGCTGATCTGTGTTTCACTAATATTTTGGTATTGGTAAAAAGTTTTATTTACATTCGGTATGAACGTTGGCTCAACACCTGCAATTGCAACATCAATAAAGTCATCATAAGCGGCGTAAAATGCGCTTAAAGTAACGTTGATATCATTACCAGAAAAGCGCATGCCAAGCTCATATGAGTCGCTGCTTTCGGGTGCTAAATCTGCGTTTGGTAATATTTGATAAAATGGTTCAACACCATGGCTTTGATAAGCTTGATCATGCGGGGGAATTTTAAAACCACGTACATATTGCCCATACCAAGATAAATTATCATTAACTTGATAAATCATCCCAAGTTTTGGTGAAAACGCAGATTCGGTAATGTCATCAAGCTCAGCATCGCTATAAAGCTCATCATCTTTAGCTGCTAATGAATAATAATCAAAGCGTACACCTGCAATCAAAGACCACGCGCTATTTGCAAATTTAATATTGTCTTGCATAAAAACGCCCACTAAAGAGGTATCAGCGCCAGGAAAAGCTTTTTGTTTTTGATCTGTAAAATCGACTGTTCCATCAGCCAATAAGCGTGTTTTATAACGTGGACGTGTTGTATCGTATATATCTACGTCAGCACCATAAACAAAGTTGTGGGTCGCATCTTGTAAGGCTATTTTTTTATTAAATACAGCCCTTAACCCTAAAATATCTTGTTCAAAGCCATAGTCGTTGTAATCGGTATGCGCTGCTGTAGCACTAATTTGATCACTTTGCTGCTCATAACGACTAAACGATACTTGCCAATGCCATTGATCAAACGCTGCTGTGGCCGCTTTTGAGTCGTAATCCAGTGCTAGCGACCAATTAGTATTTTCGTCTTTAGTTTCTTGGCTCGCTTTGGTGATTACTTGTTCAGTAGTTTGATTAAAATAATCTAAGGTGTATTTTAACGTGCGCTTTTCATCAAGTTGCTGCTCTAGTTTAACCAATAACGAATCTGATTTAGCATCATAACCAGGTAGGTTTTCAGTAAAGTTTTGTACTTCTTCGCTATCTCGGTGGCTATAAACGGCACTAACACCTAAATCTCCCAAATCTTTAGCCGCAGTAATATCTACCGACATTTGATTACTCTGACCTTGATATCCAAGCGCCACTTGAGCAAAACTATTTTCGTTTAATAAATAATCGCTCGGATCTTTAGTGGTGATAACCACAATACCACCCAGTGCATCTGAACCATACAATGAAGACGCGGCTCCCTTGGCGACTTCAACTTGCTTTATCCCAGCGACATCAAAATAGCTACGACCAACCAAATAGCCATCTCCGCCAGCATAACCATCGTTAGTTCGACGGCCATCTTTAATAAACACCACGCGGTTACCACCGACTCCTCTAATTGAAAGCGTTTGAGCCGCAGAACCACTGCCCGTGCTTGATATACTGGGGTCATAACGAAACATTGTTTGTAAATCAACAGCCAATTTACGTTCTATGTCTTGCCCTGTAATCACAGTTACAGAGCCTGTTACGTCTTCAAGTTTTTGTTCAAACCGAGAACCGCTGACAACAATATGCTCACCAATTATCTCCTCGGCAATGGCAGAGCCCGAACCAAGTAGTAACGTTGCTAAAGCAGTAAGTTGAAAAGAAGGAAAATTCACATTAACTCCAAATGATAATTGTTGTTATTTAGTAGGAAAGGGATGTTACAACTAACTAAAAACAAGATCAATTATTTATGATAATCATTTTCATTTGCATTTAGTTGAGTATAATAATCGAAAATAATAATTGGAGTTTTTTATGAGATACCTTTTTATATTGATTTTATTGACTGTTCACCCCCTAAGCGCGCAGGAGCGTATAGTGAGTGCTGGCGGTACATTAACTGAAATTATTTTTGCCTTAGATAAGCAAAATACCCTTGTCGCGGTGGATCAATCGAGCCTATATCCAAAACAAGCGACACAGCTCGATCAAATTGGTTATTACCGTGATTTAGCCGCAGAAGGTGTACTTTCGGTGCGCCCAACTAAACTCTTAGCACTTGAAGGAGCAGGACGAGCACAAGCGCTTGCACAAATAGAAGCCACTGGTGTAGAGCTTATCCACTATAAAAAACCCAACTCAATTAATGACTTACTAAATCTTGTTAAACGCCTTGGTAAAGACTTAAATGCGAACGACAAAGCCCAAGCCCTCGTAGCACAAATAAAAAATTCATTCCCTCCAAAAGCGAGCACCGAAACACACAGCGCTTTATTTTTACTCTCAGCTAATGAGCGCGGGCTTGTTGCTGCGGGCACTGACACGGTTGCTGACTTATTACTTGATTATGCTGGAGTCACTAATTTAGGCGCTACGCACAAAGGTTTTAAAGTAATAAATAACGAAGTACTTGCCGTAAAACAGCCCGATTTTTTAATCGCACCAGCCCATGTTGTTTATAGCCTTGGCGGTAAAGAGGCTTTTTGTAATCAACCAACACTGCGCTTATTAACAGCTGCAAAGCAGTGCCGATTATTGGTGATGGATAGCCTGCTATCACTGGGAATGTCGCCGCGCATAGCCACGGGTATTAAAGAATTAAGCGACTATAAAGCTACCTTATGAACACATTAACTTTGAGCCGTTTTAAGCCTGTTTCTATAACTGCAAACCAAAAGTGGATGCTGCTAATTACTGTGTGTATTTTTGCTCTAGCACTACTGAGCATAGGATATGGCCCCGCAGGCTGGGATTGGCGTTTAGCCATCGCATGGATTGCCCCAGAGTATTTTAATCAATTTGATGCGCTACAAATCAATGTGGTCACGCAAATACGTCTACCTCGATTTGTACTAGCTGTATTGGTTGGCTTAGTGCTTGCCCAAACTGGCGCTGCAACGCAAGCTTTGTGTCGTAATCCTTTGGCTGATCCATCAATTATTGGTATTAGCGCAGGCGCAGCGATGGTCGCGGTCGCCTTTATAGCATTTAGCGCCCAGTTTAATTTTAATGCTCAATACTATTTACCTTATGCCGCATTTTTAGGGGCATTGTTAGTGACCTCTTTAGTGTATTTAATTGCTAAGCAGCATAGGCAGGTCAATATAACCACACTAATTTTAGTGGGGGTTGCGATCAATTCTTTATCCTTTGCTGTTATTGGCTTATTAAGCTATTTCGCTGACGATAGTGCGCTTAGATTAATTAACTACTGGACGATGGGCTCATTAGGTGGTGCCAATTGGGATGCCATAACTCAAGCAACACCATTATTGCTACTGAGTATTCTTGGTCTGTGGCGACTCAAAGAACCGATGAACTTACTATTGATTGGCGAGTCTCAAGCACAGTATTTAGGTGTCAACACAGACAAGCTTAAACTGTATGTAATTATACTCGTGGCATTAGGTGTTGGTGCCGTTGTAGCCCTTACTGGCTTGATAGGTTTTGTTGGCTTAGTTGTGCCACACATTGCCCGTTTAATGGTTGGCCCGCATTTACGTAAAATGTTACCGCTGTGCATGTTATTAGGCGTTGTTGTGCTGCTGCTTTCTGACTGGTTAGCACGTTTAGTTGTTATGCCTGCAGAGTTACCCATTGGTATTATTACCGCGCTACTTGGCGCACCTTTGTTTATTTATCTGACCATTAAAACTAAGCGAGGGTAATGATGATTACTTTTAATAACCTAAGTGTTGGTTTTGGCAATCACAGTGTTTTAAAAAACATAAGTGGGCACATTGCAAAAGCTCAACTAGTAGCACTGATAGGCGAAAATGGCGCAGGAAAATCAACACTGCTGCATGCTTTAACCGGGCATTATGACTTTAAAGGCGAAGTACGGTTTAACAATTATCCTCTGAGTACATTGTCTCAAGCACACTTAGCCACTCAACGAGCAGTAATGATGCAAAGCAATCTTGTTGGCTTTGATTTTAGTGTATTTGAGCTCATTGCAATGGGACGCTACCCCTATGCCGAGTCTCTTAAAATGCAAGCTGAAAAAGTCCACAAGTATGCCGCACTCATGGACTTAACCCAGTACTTATCCCGCCGTGTCAGTAAGCTTTCAGGCGGTGAGCAACAGCGCGTTCATATGGCGCGTACTTTGGCTCAATTAGATGCTTTTTCTACTCATACCAAGCCTAAATTGATGCTGCTTGATGAACCTACATCAGCACTAGATATGCGCCATCAACATGCTTTATTGAGTTGTGTTAAAGCATTTGTAGAGCAGGGCAACAGTGCCATTATAGCCATTCACGATTTAAATTTGGCCAGCCTTTACGCAACCGACGCTATTTTATTACACGATCAAAAAGTACTCGATAGCGGGCCAATAAACACAGTACTTACAGAATCTAATTTACAACAAATGTACGCCATGAAACTGCATGTTAATTCTCATCCATATAACAATGCACCCATGGTTTTTTCTCAACGTCAGGAGTTTTCATGAGAGAGCAAGCATTAAGCGATGCACAAAAGCTGGTTTTTAAAACCCATGCTGGTGTTATGTCGACTATTTCTTACAACTTAAGAGGTTATCCGTTTGGTTCGGTAACCCCTTATATGTGTGATGAGCAAGGCCGCATCTACTTTTTTATTAGCGATATAGCCCAACACACTAAAAACTTAAAGCACGATTCTCGAATGAGCTTAACTATTTTTGATGCCGCTGACCGTGGCGACCAAAACGAGCATGGCCGAGTCACATTGGTGGGCGATGGTTGTGAAGTTGCAGGCCCTCAGGCCGAAATACTGCTTAACAAATACATAGCGTTATACCCAGAAGCTGACAGTTATCGGAACGCCCACGACTTTAAATTATGGCAATTAGATGTTGTGCGAGTTCGCTTTATTGGCGGCTTTGGGAAAATATTTTGGCTTGAAAAAGATGAGTGGCAAAGCGCTGCTAAAAGCTGGGACGAAGATCAAGAACAAAGCATGATCACCCACATGAATGAAGATCATCAAAATGCAATGGCGCTAATATTAGCTCAGCATTATTGCGTATCAGATAATGCACCGGTTATGAGTGGCATACTGCCACAGGGGTTTTATATTCAAAGCCAACAACGTAATTATTTTATTAGCTTTGAAAACGTGTGCGAGACACCACAAGCAGTGCGAAAAGCGCTTGTTGCCTTAACCACAAATGCTCGCAATAGCATAGAAGAGCCAGCATAAGAAAACAAATGAATCACATGTGTGGTTATAACGCTTAGCACTACTAACCCAGTAGTGCATTTTCGGTATCAGAGGCCGCAGTAACTAAGCTGCGGCTGTTACAATTTAACACTGATGCCAATTAATTTAGTATGCACCTGCGCTGTAAATAAGCTCATAACTGTGGCTGTAAATCTCGAGAATGTTACCAAACGGGTCTTCCATGTAGATCATGCGATACGGTTTTTCACCTGGATAGTAGTAACGGGGTGCTTCCATACGCTTTTTACCGCCAGCTTCAACAATACGCTCAGCAAGGCCTTCTACATCTGGATCTTGAACACAAAAATGAAATATACCGGTTTTCCAGTATTCAAAGTTGTCAGCTGGGTTTTCTTGATTTTTAAACTCAAAAATTTCTACACCAATACGATCACCTGTTGAAAGGTGCGCTATTTTAAATTTTTCCCATTGTTCACCAAATACTTCAGTACACATTTCGCCTATTGGGCTTTTGTCTTCGGTAATTAAAGTCGGCTCCATAATGGTGTACCAACCCATTACTTTGGTGTAAAACTCAACGGCTTTTTCAACATCGGGGACCGAAATTCCAATGTGCGAAAAACTACGTGGATAGGTATGACTCATAATAATGCTCCTGTTTAACTATGCTTAGTTGATGGAGTTAGTTTACGAACCGACCTGTATTAAGTAAAATTATCATTAATCATCATTTTGAGTACGTTTTATAATGATAAATCCTACATGGTTACATACCTTTTGCACCTTAGTGGAAGTAAATCACTTTACCCAAACTGCAGAACGCCTTTATATGACCCAGTCAGGCGTAAGCCAACACATTAAAAAGTTAGAGCAGCAGGTTAATTGCGCATTGCTTGAACGCCATGGCAAGCAGTTTACCCTTACCGCACAAGGGCAAGGCTTATATCAAAAAGGAAGTCAGTTACTAAAAGAGTGGCAGTTTTTAGAGCAACAACTGCATGACGACTCACCCTACAGTGGCAATATAAAGATTCAATCACCAGGCAGTTGCGGGCTTAAGTTTTATAATCAATTACTTGATTTACAAGGGCAACATAAAGCACTCACTATTGATTATCGCTTTGCCCCAAACGAAAGCGTGGAACAGGCCGTTGCTAATCACAATGCTGATATTGGTTTTTTAACTCAAGCCCCAACACTCAGCGAGGTTACCAGCCATAAAATCGGCCAAGATGCACTATTATTAATTACACCAATCGATTACCAAACTCCAAGCTGGCAAAACTTATGCGAACTTGGCTTCATTGCTCACCCTGATGCAAAGCATCATGCGCAATTATTATTAAGCGAAAACTACGCGGAATTTGAACACCTTGAGCAAATAAAGCGCTCTGGTTTTTCAAACCAAATTAATTTAATTCTTGAACCTGTCAGCCTTGGTCTAGGTTTTACTGTGCTACCAGCACATGCTGTGAGTGCATTTAGTAAACCACAGTTGATTAACGTCCATCCATTACAGCACCCGATCAGCGAATCTATTTATGTGTGTTATCACCGTAATCGGCCTTTGGCAAAACGAATGAGTAAAGTGATCGAGGTGATCAAAGCTGGGCTGTAACTGTTTGCAAAAAAGTGAAGTCGTTGCAACAAAAGGTTTAATCACCAACAAAAAATAAACCTTTTTTATAGCGTATTTATTAAATACTTCATGCTTTTTCTGTTAAGTTAATACTGAGTATTAATGCTAAAGGATAGTCTCAATGGAAGTAAAACAGCTAGCAAGTAAGACCTTAACCGGCTTAAAAGTAAGAACATGCAATGCCAATGAAATGAATACTGGCACAGCAAAGATAGCTGAGCTTTGGCAAAAATTTGGCGAAAAATATACCTCAAAACTCACAAAAGACAGTAAAGTCTTTGGTGTTTACACTAACTACGAGAGCGATGTGACCGGTGATTTTGATGTCATTGCCTGTAGCGATGAGCAATCAATTAACCTTCGTGATTCAGTAACAGTTACAACGCACGCAGGGAGTTATTTAGTCTTTAGTGGCGAAGGCGAAATGCCCGACGCTATAATTGATTTATGGGGTGAAATTTGGCAATACTTTAGCTCAGATGATTGTCGTTACACTCGTACTTATACCAGCGACTATGAATATTATAAAACCGCAACTGAAGTAGAAATAGCGATCGCAATTGCTGAATAAATAAGGAGTCTGTCGCTGTTCAAATGAGCGCTGAGTTCCTTTTTTTCGTGGGGGGGAGTGTGGGATTTCGCACTTCCCCAATTAAAAATATTATCTCATTCAACTAAATTTAATCCCACTAAAAATAAGTCTACACTCCATACCTAGATCACTTTAACAAAGCGAATGCAGAGACGGTAAGCATGGCTACGACTCTTCTTATTTAATCAATATATGTTCACAAAATTAACTTGGCTTTAAAAAGAAAAGTAAATAAAGCTTGTTATATGGTTTAAGTTACTGTTATCCTGCTCTGCATCGGGTTGATAGAAAGCCCTGTTTATTTGTAAGTACCACGTTGTTATTAGTAATAATCCTTCGCGCTATCCTCAGTTAAATGCTTGTTTTCTTCCTGTTAAATTGCCTAAATTAAGGCACACTTTTATTAATTCTTAGGATACTATTATGTCTAATACAACAACTGGTTCAGTAAAATGGTTTAACGAAGCTAAAGGTTTTGGTTTTATTGAACAAGAGTCAGGCCCTGACGTTTTTGCTCATTTCAGCGCAATCTCAAGCGATGGCTTTAAGACTCTAGCTGAAGGCCAACGTGTACAGTTTACTGTTACTCAAGGTCAAAAAGGCCCGCAAGCTGAAAATATCGTTAGCATCTAATTTTTAATTAATGGGTTAGTAATAACCCGTTAATGCACTATAAGTTTGAAAGAAATTCTGTTTATTTGTACGTACCACGTTGTTATTAGTAATAATTCATCGCGTTATCCTCAGTTAAATACTTGTTTTTTCAGCTAAACCGCCTGATTTTAGGCACACTTTTATTAATATCTAGGATATCTATTATGTCTACAACTACAACTGGTACAGTTAAATTTTTCAACGAAGCAAAAGGTTTTGGTTTTATCGAGCAAGAGTCAGGTCCTGACGTTTTCGCTCATTTCAGCGCTATCAGCGGTGACGGCTTCAAAACTCTAGCTGAAGGCCAACGTGTACAGTTTACTGTTACTCAAGGTCAAAAAGGCCCACAAGCTGAAAACATCGTTTGTATCTAAACGATTGTTTTAGTTAATACGTTTTAACGTATTAAAAGCCCACTGATATTAATTTATCAGTGGGCTTTTTAATGTCTGCGCTATTTTGCATAAAGCCAATCTAAACCTTGGATCAGCGTGGTTGGAAATGCCGTCGCATGTTTTGCGCCATCTATTATAGAAAACTGCAATTGCACCTGCTGATCATTACTTTGCCGTATTTTGTCAGCAAGCTTGTTCGCTCCCGTTACCATATCTTGCCCTTCGCCAAATTCAGGTGTCTCTTTACTACCTACCGATAAGTAAACCCTAACGTTTTGCTTAGCTTTAGTAATCGGCTGAGATAGTATGCTCTCATTATCAAACCACACCGACGGGCTACCGATAATGTAACTTTCAAACATATTAGGCTGAGTAAAAAGCACATAAGCGGCAAATAAACCGCCAAGAGAATTTCCCACTAAAGTACGTTGCTTTGGCTTTATTCGGTAGTTAGCTTTCATATGTTCAAACACCACATCAGCTATAAAATCGATATGTTGCGCGGCTTTACCGGTCTCTAACTGCCAATCTTTGGCTTTACTTGGGGTGAAATCACGTATTCGGCTTGATGAGCCTTTAGATCCTTGCGAATAACCAATGGCAACGAGTATTGCTTCATCCATTTTACCGCTGTTCATAGGAAAACGTGTCGCTCCCGATGCCACTTGAAACGCATACGAGCCATCGAGCAAGTAAACAACAGGGTATGTTTTATCCTTATTTCGACTGTAGCTTCGCGGGAGCTTTATAAATACTGGATAGCTCAGCTTGCTTTGCTGATCGATAAGTTTAACCACCGAGCTTCTGGGTATTTCAAATGCCTGTTCGGCCGCGCTACTAAAAGTGATAAGTAGCATCGCAGCTAATAATAAATATTTCACTATAATCCTTGTTTAGTTAAAAGCGTTAAAACAAAATTAAAAGTCTTCACGCCCTTGGAGCTCAGTAAAATCACTCATAATCCATTTTTGATAGCCAGCTCTGGTTTTTAGTAATTCAAACCACTGAGTCACTCGCTCCGGCAATGTTATTGCTAACCCCTGAGATGTTAGGCGATGTAAAATGGCTCCCACACAAATATCAGCCAGGGTCATTTTACCACCGGCAAGATAGGGGGCATGACTTAGCTGTTGTTCAATTATCTGTAAGCATTGCTCGCACTCTTGTATGTTCCGTGTGATTTGCTCCATACAACGGTTTTTTTGCGTTTTACGGTAATAGCCCCAAAATGTGGCCATAAAAGCAGGTTGAAAAATCACCTGTGACCAATCCATCCAGCGCTCATATAACGAACGCTGATAGGGCGATGCATAATACCAATCTGTAGTGCCATAACTTGCCGCCAAATAGCGTAGTACACTGTGCGACTCCCAAATAACATTATCGCCATCCACAAGTACCGGCACTTTTTGCAACGGGTTCAATGCTAAAAAGTCATCACTATCAAGGCCGCCAAAACGACCACCCACTTCAATATGCTGATAACTCATGCCCAGCTCATCCAGAAACCAGAGTACTTTTTGCACGTTAAACGAGGTTGTTCTTCCATAAACTTTCATTGTAATTCCTATTATTGATAATCAACCAAACTGAGATTTTCTTTTTTACACACGTTAATAATCGACTCTCGCTTAGCTAAGCGACGTAAATACTTGTTGAGGTACTCAAAAGAAAGCGGTGGTTGTTTTAGTTCATCCGCCCATATCGCAAGCATAAACAAGTAAAAATCGCAGATGCTAAGTTGCTCACCAACTAAGAATGTTTGATTTTCCAGCTGGGCATCCAGTAAAGCAAATCTATTTGCGGAATAAGCATCTTAGCAGGATGTGCTTCAGCAAGATGAATACAGATAGCGGCACTTTCAAAAACGACTTGTTGAGCGTCCAATAATGTAGGTATTCGCCCAGCGGGGTTCAAGGATAAATAACTGGCTGCTTTATGAGCCTCGTTTTTTCTATCCACTAAAATTAATTCAAAATCGGTTTGCAGTTCTTCAAAAATAAAGTGCGGCACCATACTGGCGTTGAGCGGGTAATAAAATAGTTTGTACACAATAAGTCCATGTTACACTTTAATATCAACCATACATTAAACTACCACCGATTTATAATACTCTGTAAACCCTGTGAGTATATTTGTTGTAGCAATTGCCGATAAAATTAGCCCCATCACACGGCTAATAACGCTGGCGCCACTACTGCCAATCACTTTACTGATATAGCCCGATAACAGCATTAATATATAAACCACAATCAAAACAGATAGCATAACTAACGCTGTTTGCAGTTGTTCCCAAATACTAAAAATAGCGTTTTCTGTTAACAATACAGCCGTTAAAATAGCGCCAGGACTGGCAATCGAGGGAACAGCAATCGGATAAATAGCGGTTTCTTTATCCGATTTAACAAGCAGCTTGAGCTCTTCTTCGGGTTTGCTATCACCAAATATCATACTCAATGCAAATAAAAATAAAACAATTCCCCCTGAAATTTGAAACGCAGGTAAGGGAATAGATAAGGCTTTTAAGATTATTTCGCCAATCACGACAAAAAATATCAGCACTGCGGCCGAAGCCAATGTAGCCATTAGTGCAATGCGCCGTTTCGTTTTTGCATCGTACTTTTCGGTCACGGCAACAAATACTGGCACCGTGCCTATGGGGTCAATAACAGCAAAAAAAGTAATAAAAACAGCAATAAAGTCAATCATGCATTTTCCACCCTATTTTAACAGCTGTATAGAAAGTAACATTTTAATTTAAACAATTGGATTAATTTTAAATATTTATAAGCAAACTGCCACAGTTGATTAGCGCGCTATATTTATAGCTTAAGTACTGATGTTAATTTTCAAAAGGGCCCACCATTAAAAAAGGGTTTTGCATGGCTGTAGCTAACTTACTTTAGGAAACTGCATCTAATTTATAGATGGCTGCAATCGTTTTAAAGTATTGATCTAGATCTAGTTTTTAATCGTTAATATTCTATATTGGTATAAGGGGTGAACTTCAACAAGGTTTATCAATCAAAGTATTACATTCAGTAGCAAGTTAATTGTTATGAACTAAGCTTTTCAACATAGCGATTTATAGACCGAGTTTTATATTCCGATAAAGGAGCTAAAAATGAGCAATTCAGGTGCGGGTAAATGCCCAATCATGCATGGTAGCAATACACAATCGTCTAATTCCAATACTGATTGGTGGCCAAAGACCTTAAATTTAGACATTCTTCATCAACACGATACTAAACCTAATCCCTATGGCGATGACTTTAATTACGCTGAAGAATTTAAAAAATTAGATCTTGAAGCCGTTAAAACCGATTTAAAAAATCTGATGACACAAAGCCAAGATTGGTGGCCTGCCGATTGGGGTCATTATGGTGGCTTGATGATCCGTATGGCGTGGCACTCAGCAGGATCATACCGTTTAGCTGATGGCCGTGGTGGTGGCGGTACAGGTAACCAACGCTTTGCTCCTTTGAACTCATGGCCTGATAACGCTAACCTTGATAAAGCACGTCGCTTACTTTGGCCTATCAAGAAAAAATACGGTAATAAGTTATCGTGGGGCGATTTAATTATTTTAGCCGGCAATATGGCTTATGAATCAATGGGTTTAAAAACCTTTGGTTTTGCCGGCGGGCGTGAAGACATTTGGCATCCAGAAAAAGACGTCTATTGGGGCGCGGAGAAGCAATGGCTTGCGCCAAGTGATGAACGTTACGACAACGTAGCAAAACCAGACACCATGGAAAACCCGTTAGCTGCAGTGCAAATGGGGTTAATTTATGTTAATCCAGAAGGCGTAAACGGCCAACCAGATCCACTCAAAACTGCGGCACAAGTACGCGAAACTTTTGCTCGCATGGCGATGGATGACGAAGAAACAGCAGCGCTCACGGTGGGCGGCCATACGGTGGGTAAAACCCATGGCAATGGCAGCGAAGAGAATCTTAGCCCAGAGCCTGAAGCCGCAGATGTATTTGAGCAAGGCCTAGGTTGGAACAACCATAAAACGCGCGGGATAGGCCGCGATACTATGACATCAGGCATTGAAGGTGCGTGGACAACTCACCCAACTAAATGGGATAACGGTTATTGCTATCTACTGTTAAATTACGAATGGGAGCTTACCAAAAGTCCAGCGGGTGCAAACCAATGGGAACCGGTAAACATTAAAGAGGAAGATAAACCTGTTGATGTTGAAGATCCATCAATTCGCTTAAACCCGATTATGACCGATGCCGATATGGCAATGAAGATGGACCCAAGCTATCGCAAAATTATTGAACGTTTTTATAATGATTTTGACTATTTCACTGATGTGTTTGCACGGGCTTGGTTTAAACTCACTCACCGTGACTTAGGCCCTAAATCTCGCTATTTAGGTGCAGATATACCAAGCGAAGATTTGATCTGGCAAGATCCCATCCCAAGCGTAGATTACACATTATCTGATGCTGAAATTAGCGAACTTAAAGACAAACTGCTAAATGCAGGCATTAGCGCCAGTGACTTGATCAGCACTGCATGGGATAGCGCCCGTACTTATCGTGGCTCTGATCACCGTGGTGGTGCCAACGGTGCACGCATTCGCTTAAACCCGCAAAAAGATTGGCAAGGTAACGAGCCTGAAAAACTTGCTAAGGTGTTAACGGCCCTTGAAACAGCACAAGCAAGTTTAAGCAAACCGGTGAGTTTAGCGGACTTAATTGTACTTGGCGGTACAGCAGCCGTTGAGCAGGCAGCAAAAGCTGCGGGTGTCGATATCACCGTACCATTTGCAGCAGGTCGCGGCGATGCGAGCGACGACATGACCGATGCAGAGTCGTTTGATGTATTAGAACCAATTCATGATGGCTTTAGAAACTGGCAGAAAAAAGATTATGCTGTTTCAGCCGAGGAGCTACTTTTAGAGCGAGCACAACTGATGGGGTTAACAGCCCCTGAAATGACAGTACTACTTGGTGGGATGCGTGTACTAGGCACTAACCACAGTGGCAGCCAGCATGGTGTATTCACCGATAACGTGGGTACATTAAGCAATGACTTTTTTGTTAACCTAACCGATATGAACTATCGCTGGGAACCGGCAAGTAAAAGCACGTACAACATTGTTGAGCGCAGCTCTGGTAATACTAAATGGACCGCAACCCGCGTAGATTTAGTATTTGGCTCTAACTCTATTTTACGAGCCCTTGCCGAGTTTTACGCTCAAGACGATAACAAACAGCGTTTTGTGCAAGACTTTGTAAATGCATGGGTTAAAGTAATGAACGCCGACCGCTTTGATATTTAAGTAAAGCACTAGAAGACGCGAGCATATTTTATGCTCGCGCTTTTATCTAACTAATACAACTACTGAGCTGTCTAGCCGCTGTAAACCCCCATTACATAATACAAATTATTAACGCCTAAGTTATTGTGATGCAGTATCCGCGGCACAGTTTTGCAACGACTTATTTTCTGACATATCAATAATCAAGCATTTATCTGGCAGCGCATGATTAAGGTTATCGTAAATACTAAATGCTTGAGTTAGGGCTGATTTTAGCTGACAAATGTTTTTACCTTTATTGTCACTACTTACAACACACCTTGTGTTGTTATTTAATAAGTTTGCCATTGTTTGATAAGTTTGCTGAGTTGTTTGGCTAATATCAGCAAACGCAAGCGTTCCAGCGTTACGCACTAAGTAAAAGTCGGCGATAAAATCGAGCACTGTTTTAGCCTGTAAGCCTTGGCGCTGTACTTTAGATAGCTGGCTATTATTGTTAAACAGAGCCGTGATCTCTAATAACGACATATTCAATACTTGCTCACGAAAGTCTTGTGGCCACTCACGAGGAATAAACCGCCACTTTGCCAAAGCTTGTAAGTGCATTTTGCTGTAACTGTGGTAGCTTTTGGCTGTCAAAATACGGTTATTCCACAGCTGCTCTGGGGCATTTTTGTTTAGATAGTCATACTCTTTTTGATAGGCGCTAAACAGTTGGTCAAACTGGGCAACGTTATCAATCGTAATCGTATCCACCTTTGCTGACAGTTTATTAAGTGTGACTAACTTATAAGCAGGGCGGTATGCCGCGATAGAAGGTGCTTGAATATTAAATAGGGTGTTATGCTCGCTCTCAATGACCGATGTGTCGTTCATGTGCATGTGCCCGCCAATGTGCAGTTTCAAACCAGTTTCGGCGAGTAATTTCCGAGTATCACGACTAGGCTCTCTGGCTAACTGAAAAGCCGTATCACCAAACAGTGATTTAATCGACTGCGTTTGGCCATCGTAAAACTCCCCCATCGGAAAATGGCTAAACGCGACTAAGGTTTTACCTTGTGCTTTTGCCCTTTGCACTACTTGTGTGATCCACTTTAATAAATAAGGCTTTTCAGTCAGCACTTTGTTATAGCCTGCATTGCCCGAGCCTTGAAAGATCAAATGGCCATTTTCCAGTTTTGGGATATACACGTTCGCATCAATAGCCAATAACCAAAGTCCTGCAACAGGTTCAACTAAATAGCTGGTATCGGGTACTTGCTTACAACGTGATTGGTCATTCTGCGCGCATTGGGTATAACTGCGATCAGTGAGCAACGCCTGCTTGCCAAATGGTGTTTCCCACAGCAAATCGCGGTTATCTGGCTGCAAACCAAATGGTGCCATTATCTCTACAAGCTCTTGATAACCAGCATGCGCGATTTTATCGCTGCATACTAATGAGTGATTATCTTTAGCTACATGTTCAC
>NZ_JACJFH010000043.1:0-40558 GCF_014164495.1 Pseudoalteromonas sp. SG41-5
CACCCATCATGGTGTGAACACCCCTATGCAGTATATATAAAGTGAGCATAGGTACTGCAGCAGCCAAACTACTTGCCACTGCAATAAATGATTCGATTGTTGACATGCTATGCCCCCACATACCAAATGTGATTGCACTTACACCACCGCCACCAGCTGACACTGATGTGAATCGACCTTGAATAGCAAGTAAAGTAAAAAGGTTAACCGCACTCATGGTTACCGGCCACAAGTTAACCCACACAGTTACCCCAAAGAACATAGCAGCTGATTTCATAGCTTCAGCACCCATTACAAGCATGATTGCAATAACTGGGATCAAGAAAAACACAAAGGCCTCAATGAAGGTTGCAAAACCAATTGATAGCTCCAAAGCTAGGTTTCTATCCGCGGCCATTTGGTAATGTCGCTGAGACTTTGTTTCTATTAAAGTAAGTTCAGAGCGGAGCCCTTGCATATCCCCACTTTTTGCAGCAGCTTCAGCAAAAACATTTGATAAATACCTTCCCGTCGCTAAATGGTATGCATTCATTGTCGCGCTTAATGCAGAAATCGATTCCGCACCGGCTTCAACATCTTGTGGTTTTACATTTTCTTTCTGCAAAAACCTGTCAGTCATCTCTCTGAAACTTGAGCTATCAAAGTAACTTTTGAGCTTCAAGTATGCGTTTGGGCAAGTTAATAGCTCCATGGCAGGAGTGTCGATTTGAATATAAGTGCTTCTTGATGGTGTATTAATTCTTATAGACTCAAGAAAGTTTTCCATTGGGGCATTTTTTATTTTGTCAGCATTTAGCTCAGCGTCATTGCCACCAACTTGAAGATCCCAAATTACACAGTCTTGAAGGTAGTTCATTGTAGATGTTTTGATTCTGTACCTTTGGGCATTAACGCCTGAATCTAGTTCTTCAGAGCCCATATATCCAAATTTATCAAGCGCCACTAGCGCTCTCATTGGATCGAGAAATTGACCAGCCTGATAACCATCCGGTGAGGCGAATGAATCTTCATAATCTCGTGAAAGCCCATACATTCCTGAGGTCATCATTGCAATAACAGCTGCTATGCCAGGTGCATCATTCACATAATACACATCTCCAGTTCTTACCGACTCAATAACAACATCTACTTTAGAAAATGGACCACACAAGACCATAAACATACAAAGCCCAATAAACCAAGATAGTACTGGGTTAGAGTTTGGGTTGATCCAACTTTTTACTACAAGAGTCATCAGTGAAAGTAGAGCTGTAGCACCAATCAAAATATGCAAAGATGAAAAGCCAAAATCAAACATTCTTCGAAGGCCCATTAGAACCTCATACATGAACGCAGTTTCACCGATTGAGTAAATTGTAAAATCCATAAAAAAAGCCAGAATATTGAGTCTGGCTTAATCTTAAAATTGAAAAAAATTTTAAAAGCGTGATTTTCAACTGAATTTCAGTATTTTTTGATTAAAATACCTTTTTCTCAAAATAAACACTTATATCCCCAATTTTATGGTCTTTGTAGTAGCTAATATTTATTGAGTTACCCATCATGCTGACTGATACGGGAAAGGCGGGCTCTTCTGTAGACATTAAACCTAGAAAACCATGCTGATTAACAACGTAGTCTCCATGTGAATTTTTTACCGGGTTAAAGTCACCGTCGAGTAATGCAGTCTGCCCCTTTCTAAAAGCAAGCAACTCGCTTAGTGTTAAATCAAAAGCAAACGTATCAGGCAAACAATCAATTGTTTCTTTTGGTAGTATATTGACTG
The DNA here is from genome assembly GCF_014164495.1 of Pseudoalteromonas sp. SG41-5. Lineage (NCBI taxonomy): Bacteria > Pseudomonadati > Pseudomonadota > Gammaproteobacteria > Alteromonadales > Pseudoalteromonadaceae > Pseudoalteromonas > Pseudoalteromonas sp. SG41-5. The sequence continues at coordinate 1,766 of NZ_JACJFH010000043.1, forward strand.
CTCGATTGCTTATTGAACCATCCGTCACGGATACTTGTTCCAAAGATTTTAGCCACAACTTACGGTAGTCTGTTCGATTAAAGATATTAAACTCTGACCCTGGTAAAAATGGCAAAACATCTATTGGAATTAAATTTACTTTTGCCGAACTATTCTTGTTATGAATAAAGTTAATATCTAGGACAGCTCGATAGAATTTTACACCTGAAACTTCTATCACAAGAAAAAAGTAAGGCTTGCCTCTCGATAAATCATCTACACGATTAATATAGCTGCTTTGTACTCCATAGTGGTTTTTCGGACCCCAAAACCAATCATTGAACTCAAAGCCATCATAGCCCCCTTCACTAATTAACTCATCAAAACTAAGTTGCATTGAAACTTGCTTAACATCTGCAAACGGATATTGACGGAAAGGTGATGCCTCAATATTCCCCATATATTCTTCAGATAAATTGGACATCTGCCCATTTAATACATTTTTGAAGTTCTCTATGCTTTCTCTGTATGCATCCCACATATTTGAATAAGGCAAGACGTCACTATTATAGTCTTTTAATCTCGCTCTAGACTTTTGCAATTCGGATAGTAGTAAGTTTTTAGTAAAATCAATTTCTAAAACTTTTGGAGATAACCCAGTCAAGAGCTGGAGTGTTAGCATCGATACACCTACTTTAAATTCTGGCCTGTGTGGAGCTTTTCCAATCGAAGGAAATTGAGGGTTTACATCTAACAGATTTGAATCAATCTGTGCACACTCTTCATTTCGAATATTTACTCCATTTGAGATACCTTTGCGAGAGTAACTACGGGCTGCAACTAAAGCGCGGATGTTCATTATTTCTGAGAGCTTAAGACCACCATAAATCATTTGACCTTCACTAATTTGAGGTTCTTTGATTTTATAGTCTGATATTGTCACTAGGTTAGATAATTTGCTTTGGATATCAGCAAAGAATTTATATTCAAACACCTTTTCTTTGAGTCTTTTTTTCAATGATGATTGTTTTGTTTCGACGCCATTAAACAGAAATACTTCGTCATAAATCCTAATAGTATTCTCGTTACCAATTAACTCTGGACCTTCAGTTAACTCAAAAGTAGCCGTTGCATTAAGGGTGCTTTGCTCTTGCTTTAAGTTTAGTTCTTTAAGTTTTGCCCTTACATTTGGCAATAATTTATTGCCGCTTATAACATTCGTGTTGAGGTTTACTTTTACTTGCTCCACAGCTTTTTTTTGAAGTAGATACTCGATTACTTGTGCGTCGTAATCAGTGGTGTTACTGAGCGTTAAATTGACACTAACTTTTTCTGCACCATAAGCACTCCCGAACGCATAGAATACTGTCAATATAAAAACTCCATTTGCTAGCGCTTTCAATAAATTCATTAAAACGGCCTCAAAGAACTAAAACTGTATTAATCATTTCATGAATTTCATTTCGTGCAGCGGTTAAAAACCAAACTAAATATCGAATATTTACAATATGTTATAAAAAAATGCCATTGTGTTTCTTATATTTTCACAAACCTGTATTCAATAAATTATACTTTTCACTTTGGAGGGGGATTTATGAAATTTGTATTTTTACTAATCATTTTAGTATTGAGCCATAGTGCTCATGCATCTGATACTGTGAGAGTTATCAAGTTTAAAACTATCGGTCTCACAGTTAATGAGTACAACATTGTAGATTTAATATATAAAGAAGCTGCTCAAAAGCAAGGCGCATATTTCATTGTTAATAATTCACAAGTAGGTGTATCGAGCTATAGCGAGAAGGCCAACATTTTACGTCCTATATCTGTAAGTATTGTTGACTATACAATCGAAGATAGTGAAGTAATAGCGACCATACGCTATGATCATGCAGCTTTGAGAGTTACTTCAGACAGATACAAGGATAAGTTGAATGATGAAAAAAAAGCCAATAAATTGCAGCAGGCTCAATTAAGCGAATATTGTGAGAAGAAAACCTCAAGCGCAATCGATATAAAAAAAATCTTGCTTGAACTGCAACATGTTTTACCTGAAGAAATTCACAATGATGGTGAGTTAACCAGCATAAAAACTGAAATCGACTTAACATCGAATATTTCAATGGGCAAATGCAAAAATTACCAAGAAAAGTACTCAGGCATTCATTAGCTTATACTCAGCATAAGCTTTAGCGTGTGCCAAAACAGCATCAACTCCGTCACTCGTAAATAGCATTTCTGATGGGTTTTCAGTTAATAATGGTAATCCATCCACATCTGGTTTTTTTTCATGCAACCATCTCCAAGCCTTGGGTATAGAACCACACACTTTTCTGGAGCTTAAAATCTCCAAGACCTCCCCAACTTTTTCACTAAACTCAAACCATGATACTGGCCTGTAAACGGATGTACTCGGGCCTTTAATTAAGATCGGAAGCTGAGATTTTGCAAGCTCTTCTTCTTTAATGCCGTGAATTGTCCAGTCTGCAAGGTTTATCAATGATTTATTTCCACTTCTGTGTCCATCCGAACTGTCTCTGCGTGGAATGACAAGCCCAACTTTAATTTCTGAACGTATTTTAAGTTCGTTCAATTCTTTTAGCTTGCGAAGTGCAGGAGCAATATCTGTATCATTTGTTGCAAAGACAATTTGTTCAACGTCCTTATCTATAAAAGCATCAAAAACAGCATCCAAAGCAACATTCACATCACTCTGCTTTTCTTCAATTTTCCAGACTTTGGCCTTTTTTTCACAATTACGTGGCAGCTTTTTAGAGCCATTATCATCAGTCTCAACAAGTCGACAATCAATTTCATCTATCGTGTAAGACCCTTTGACAATCTGTACTTTAACTGAATTCTGGCGGTGGTTTTTAAGCCCTGCATGATAACTTCTTTGGTCTTTAACTGAGTTTTCATCATCAGCCACTTTATCGCTAATTTCAGCAGTGTAAAACTTAATACCGTATTCTTTAGTTAATACAGATTTGGGGATGCCTGAGCGGGGGAGTAAAAAATTTTCGAATAGAAATGTTAGATCTAACCATTTAAAATTTGTACATTTTAAACAGCCGTAGTAAAAGTTATATCCGTCTATGTATACGCGAGTCTTCACTTTGTACTTTTCTAATGTCCATAATTGAAAAAACCGGCCTAAATAGGCCGGCAGTTTCGCCCAAGCCCAGTGGTCGCAATGCCAAACGTGGGACGAGGGAAAGTAGTAATTTAATTATATATACCCACAACAAAAAAACAAGTATGTTTAAAATATTTCTAAAATACTTATTGAGTATTTATCCAATATTTAAAGCTTTGCATCCAAGGGTAATTCTGAAAAACTCATATCTTTTGAGTTAAAGTCAAACAACTGTTTTTTATCATCATTTTTACGGTAAAAAATATAGCGCAAATCATCTAAATCCGAACCATCACCTGCCTTTTCGTTTGAAATGAAGTGATAAACCTTACCTTGGTGAATTACTATAGGTGAGCCAGCATAGTAACCGTATGATGAACTGAAAGTACCGCCGCTAATCTTTCTAGGATGGTACAAGTATACATCATCGCCTCTGTAACCGTTCATCATGAATAGAGATATGATGGTGTTACGTGTCTCAAAGACTACATAAGCTTCACTCTTCAATTTATCGTAAGAACCAATATACCCATGGCCCAAATACTGAGCACAAGATATAGAAGCTACGTTTGCATTTTCACAATACGCGTTACTTTTATATGTAATTTGCCTTTGGATGCTTGTACTTTTTTCATCTGCAATCATTAGTTGATTTTCTGAAGCTAGTTGGTCAATTTTCTTTGAAGCCCTCTCCACGATCTGATTAGCATTTTTTAAATCTGATAAAGATACATTTTTAACTTTTACAATAAATTGAGCTTGTTTAGCCAATGGCTCATTTTCTAATGCAGATTCATTAATTGCTGAAGTCGCTGCACCAGCAAAGTCTAGCATTAATAATTGACCAAGCTGCATAGCACTAGCACCAGCAACTTGGCGAGTTGCCTCAATACCATCAGAACTATCAACAAATTTGTTACTACCTGCTAAACGCATAGTAGTTTTGGCAAAAGAATCTGTATTATTTGCTTGAAAATTATCATACACAAGAGGCTCTTTTGTTGAAGAGCAAGCAGATAAAGTTAATGCCATGAATGAAGCAAGGGCTATTTTAGTTATATTTTTCATAGGTTTTCTCGTTTGTCCCGAAAGTACCTCTATCGTACTTTATTATTTATATTGCGCAACTTTATAATCATTAATCATCATTATTGAAGTAACATGCCAATGGTCTCGGCACATATGAGCAATCAATATCATCTGCATTTATGATACTTCTTGTTTCAATAGCTCTCTCAGCCAGTTCAGCGTCCACCGCTCTTTGTGTTGTTCTATCAACTACATTTTCTCGACCTTCATTATTAAGCATTCGACCAGAGCCAGTCAACTTATCAAGGTCTTGATCAAAGTCAGCAATACCAGACTCGATCATTATGTTAATCCATTCACTTAAATCAATTTTATTCCAGTCCAGGTTAGACAATTGCTCAGGTGTTAACCCCGGGCAATTTCTTATTTTTGAACCATCAATTTCTTCAGTTGTATATTCTTCTAAGTCATGGCCAAGCATTGGTGATGCTTGTTCCATTATTATTCGAGACAAAATTGAGTCATAACAGCAATAATCTTGACGGCGTAGATAACAGACACCCAGAGCATCTTCAGCACAGTATTTCTTACCTACGGGAATGCATTGCTTTGTAGCTAGTCTTACACCCATATCCATTTCATATTCATGACAAGCAGTGAGCAAGTTCAAAGCGAGTTTTATATATTGATAAACCATATAAGCAGCATACACATAACCAATGATCGCTACAGCCTGACTCGCCCCCTCAGATAAAACAGCATCACCAGCTGCACCAGCCGCGCCGTCCGCAGCTGTATTAAATAATGCTTCACTTACTGCATCTGGTAAGGCATCGCGCATGTAGTTCATTGCTTGCTGTTTTAATTCATCCATTGCCTGTTCAGAGAAAATATCCATGGCAGCGCCTGAAGCATCAACCACCTCCCCTGCTGCATTACCTGCCGCAGTACTTGCCGCATCAGTAAATACTGTAGACACAGAAGACCATGCGCTTGAAACAGCTTCACCTGCTGTTGTAGCTGCATCAGCAATTGGCTGTCTTAACTGTTGGTACCCCCCAACAAAAGCGTTACTTGTTCCATCTAAGCCAGCAATAAATGCGTCGGCTTGTAGCATTCCATATGCCCCTTGCGCATACTCATATATATCGATTCCATCCGGTGCTTCACAACAGTCATTGCCTAAACCACTTGGTTCCCAAGAGCAAAACTTTCCTTCACCTTCAAAAATAGTGCAAGTTGATGGGTCTGTAGGATCTTCACAGTTCATTCCATCTTCCATATGTTGTATAACTGTGGCCATAGCTAGAGCATCTGCGAATTGATCATTAACTTCACTATTTGATGTTTCACAATTCCCTCCAACACAAGGCAATGTAGCCGCACAGCTATTCTGTGTTACGGAGCTTGTTACAGTCGAAACAATTTCTTCATCACATTGATACTCAATAGTGTAAGCGAAGCAAATATCATCGGCGTCATCTCGCTCCCAAAGCCACCCTTCAGCACATGTTCTCTCAATTTCTTGGCATTGCGTATCAGTTTGGTAAGTAGCGCAGTGGTTTGGTTGAGATTCTATCTCATCCCAGGAATAACATTGGAATTCATCCTCTATCCCTGCAGCTTTTTCTTCCTCAGTAGCTCTCCGAGTTACAATACAATAATCTTCACCTTTAGTAGGATCACAGTTATATCCATCAAGGTTAACTCTCCAAGTTTTATTTCCTGTATCACCATTATAAAAAGGAGGGACTGTTTCTAATATTTCTGGGGGTAATCCAACGCTACCAACTTCGATATTTGTATAGCTATCAAATTTACAAAAACCTTCAAACCGGCTTTCAGTACCACCACTGGTGGTGTCACTAAACCCTGCTAAGCCATTGCTTTCCTTTAGCTCACTTTCAATCGCATCATAGCAACCGGCTGGATACTGCTTGTTTTCCCCTACTTCACCAGTAAACCTATATCTTACTTGAGCGTTCAATATCCATTTTGTGTCACTACCATCATCAGTTTTATCTTCAACTTGGACAATACCTTTTAAACCATTTGCACATGTTGGCGCTTGCAACTCTCGAATCCAAGTACTTTCATCAATACTTCCATCTATAGTGGTGTTAGACCAAACACCAAGGCTTACCCTATTAATATTAGTATTATTAACTGTGCAGAAGTCTTCAAAACTTGGACCTTCAAATTTCAGCTCTGTTGCAATTGAATCAGTTGGGGCTATTGTCTTAGCAGTTTGCTTCTTTAGATCAAATTCTACTGTTAAAAATTGCTTGCCCTTACCCGCCATTTGCACAATTACGTCATATGCAACTGGTGTAGCTCTTTCAACTTCGCAATATAAGCTATTGCTTGCAAGTGGTTGCATACATAAATGATTTGTTGATTGTGTTGATGTAAATTCACGTGTTATGTCAACTGACTCATCTGTGCATGACGATAACCATGATCCGGTACCGTCAAGGGCATCATTCACTTCATTAAATCCGTAATTGAAAATACTGCTTCTTGGGTTTATTTCTGGAGGTTTATTGTCATTCTGAATTGATTGAATTGTTTGGTATACAGTTGCATCACTAGCAGTGCCAGTTTTCAAACTGTTAATTTTAGTTGTTCCTGAAGCATAAAACTCTGTCTCATTACCATAGTGACTGTCTGCATCAAATGTTGTTTGAGAGTGATTTAGCTCTGAGCTAGTGTACTCGTTTTGATTAGAAACATGCTCAGCAACTTTTGATTCATCAATAGTCCCAACATAATTACCACTATCATCTTTTGTAAGCGAAACTCCCCCATTACTATAATTTGTAATTAAACCTCCACTTGCATTAGTCGATGGAACAACAGCTGACTTTGACATGTCTCTAGCAACATTTACGCTATCTTCAATCCGCTGCTTTGCATTGTCTCCATAATTACCATAAGCAGACAAATCAACTGTTCTAGATGCCTGTGGGGTTAGGTAGTATTTTTGAATTATTTCATTTTCTCGATTTGGATTTATGACTGTTTGATTTGGGTATTTTAATAACGTTTGATTTAAACGCTGATCATCGGAGCGGTTATTTGTTGGATCATCTGTTTTGTATTTTTGTTGAATTTGGTCAAACCGTTCCTGTGCAGCAATAGCTTTTTCAAATGGAGTGGCAATCGCGAGTAACCCTGCCCATACCCCAATTGCTGATACAGTAATGGTTTGACCAACCATGCTTGCAATGATTGTATATCCGGTTAATTTCTTCTTAAAACACTTCATTCAACATAGAGCCATGACAATTGATTTGAAGTTATTTTAAAATCTATATTTCCATCTAAATCTGAATTTTAATTAGATTTTTGACTAAAACTTACTTTTTTAGTTTTCTCACAGCTTTATCAGGATGTGTAGAAAGTTTTTCCTCTATAAACCTATGTGCTTTACCTTTTCCCATGTGATCTAAGCAATCGCAGACCAAAGCTATGCTATCACTTATTTCTTCGTTAAATTTTGGGCTTGTATATTTATGATATGTCGTTTTTTGGAATTTAAATAAATGCATAGCCTGTGGTTTGCTAAGTTTATATTTTCTTAAAAATGATTTGAAATCTTCGCTGTTCATTAAATTACTCACTATTCTGAAGGCGCATTGATACCAGAGCTAATTACGCAACAGTCATTAAACCGCCACAGTAAATATAAGTAGTCTTCAAGACCTGGGATGGTTCTACCACCAGCCGCTGTAGACCATTTATGTTCAGACTCTCCCAATGGGTGACAGCACTTACCATTTGGAGAGTTTCTATCAGCTTCTGCTACAGGGTGAAGCATCGAAAGCTTATACTGGGATTTGGGAATCATTGGCCAAAACTCGGGTTTACACATTGCATCCTCTCCGATTGTTTTTCTAGCCAACCCCTTTCGGTGCAAACTCGCAAGTACACGTTGTGTCAAAAGAGAAGTTACACGCGGCCCAGACTCACCATCATAAACATTTCCAGTAAATGGATAGAGACTTCCGTCGCAGCCAGCACAACCATATGTAGATTCTTGAACATCTCCTGCTGTAATTGCGGCACAATCCGCAGTACACCACGCTTTTGCAATAGGATTTGCAAATATGAATGCTTCTGGGGATAGTAAAATTGAGAGCAAATCATTGTTCCAGGTTGGATCAATTTCACTAAGATACATCAAATCAAAATCTGTATATTCACCACCACATTTAGGCAAATACAAAATTTCTAACATCGCAAATAATGGGTATGAATAGTAATGATATTGGTACGTTGCCAAGTCTGCACCACCTGAACTTTTAACATCCACTCCAGTCGACAATGAAAATAGATCATCCTGAAGCCTAACTCCCCCTAACGCGGGTGCACACCATGGAACTCTCACATGTTCGACTAATCTAGAGGGCTGCCAAAATCCCAGTTGATAGCCAAACTCAGGGATTCCAAGAGCATCATTACAAGCACAAATCGATTGGTCAGGTGCAGCCCCATTTGGTTTTGGACCCACTCCCATCAATCGCACTGGTAAGAAGCACGACCAACAAACTTCATTTATTATGTTGCTAAATACATTCGCATTATTGCATGCGTTACCTTCGGCTTTTGTTTGCGTTGAAAATAAAGCGGCTAAGAAAATAAGGGAAATTGATGTAAAGCGCATTACAATTGACCCACTTTTGACTCTAACCAATTAAATGCGATTAGAAAGTAATGCCAAGCTGTATCCCAGATTTGCTTTGCTACAGTGGGGTACTCGTAACTTAAATAGATCCCACCCAAAACGCCTAACCCAACTAAAATTAATTTCATTTTTCACTCCAATCGAATTGACGTACAAGTAAATAACCATTGCTTTGTGTTTCGATTTTGCTTGGTGTAGCTTCCACTTTGAATTTCTCAATAACTTGTTTAGGCAAAATGAATACCGGTGCCCCAAACTCATTTCGAAACTTACTAAGGTCATCCCACCCTTTGTCTTTATCCATATGGGTTAGATGAATCTGAAACTGCCCTGTTATCGATTTTAATTCTTCCTTAACCCAATCAACCTGTGACTTCACATAGGGGTCAATTACAAAAATTGTTAAATGCATAGGGAATTGTTTTAAAGGGTTTGTTATGTCGCCTGCTCGGGCCAATAACTCACCACGGCCATTTTTGATATCTTGAGTTACGCGAACAGTCGTATCTATTAGCCATTGCTTAGATTCTTCTGACGTTGGGAGAGGGTAAGTTTTATATTTCTTCCAGAACCTTTCTTTTGCTAAACGTTGCTTCTCAGACCAATCAATCTTGCCTGCTGCAGCTTTCATTTGCTCTATGATGTCAGGTTCGTCAATATTGAATAATTGACCTAATGGTTTTAACTTGAAATCGCCTTGTTTTTGGTCAAACTGCTCTTTTGCATATTGCGCATTCAATGTGCCCGGAGCAATGAGGTGCTTATTACCATTTCTTATGACGATAGTTGGTACACCGGTTACATTAAACTCTTTAAATCTAAGTGGGTTTATTCCTACATTTGGTTCTACGTTTGATATGGCACTTAATTTCTGAATAAGCTTCATCGTCGATGATATGTGTGTAGCCCCTTTTTCTAACCCTCTAAATAAAATTGTTAAGTTATGCTCTTTGGCCACTTTGAAGGCATCAATAAGTGCTCTTCTGGGCATTGAGAAACTTACGAAAATAGCGCCATCTGTACCTTCTAATAAATCAATTTTATTTTCTTGTTGTGGAAGCGCTCTCTTCATTGTTTCACTGGAAATAACAACAGCCTGATCTGCAATTGACTTGGCTAAAGCTATATCTTTTTCTTGAATTGTTGGCTTATCTATATCTTTTAACCACCCATTTTCTTTGGCTTTCTCGACAGCTTTATTCGCAGCGTCTTGAAAACTAGAAACATCATATTCGTTTTTTTGATTGGCACTTACCGAAACTGAAAACGCACAAAACAAAAGTATCGACTTAAAAAATTGCATATGCTTTCCCCAAAATATCCTCTTCATTTATTGGCCCCCAAAACCTGCTGTCATAGCTATAAATAGTCTCACCAACCATAAAGAATTCATTTTCATTCAAGGTGATTTGTCGCTCATACTCTTTTGGGCTTAACTGTAAGAAATTAATGGCATGCGTCATTCCAGCAATTTTGGATTCGACTCGATTTACAAACATTTCATTTGGCGAGTATTTGATTTCATCTCCTGGAACACCGGCTGCAATTTTTATAAAGCTCAACCCTTTATCAAAATTTTTATCTTCCTTGTTAAATTTGAATGCAACTAAATCTCCCCTTTTAATATCCTTATCGCGCTTGTCGACTATGAACATGCGAGCATACAAACATTGATCTTGAAAGGTAGGAAATGAAAATGTGAAGCGAGCAAAAAATAATTCCGCTAACCCATATAAGCCTAGTAGTGTTAGGCAGACTATGATTGTGCTTTTTAATTTTACGCTATTCATAGCTAACAGTTTTTGTGAGAACGTAAATAAATTCTACAGTGGGATTTTTGAGTAATTCTGAAATTTTCTTTCGTATTGAACTTTTTTTGGCGATTAAGAGAATATTTGTGGTACATTAACGACATACTAAAGTCTCCTCCAAAGAACTCTAGTATAAAAAAAGGTAGCCTTTGGTTGAGGCTACCTTTTTTTGTAATTTAAACATGTCCTGTCTTAAATGTGCTTGCTTAATTCTGTTACCACTTTGGAAGCCAACTGGTCTTAAAAATAAGAAACGGGGTTGTTGTTGGTTGTGAAACGGCTACATCTGATGCAGATTACTGGGATGGTGTTGAACCTGTGTGGTTGCCATTTATAGAACCTGAAATTATAGATGAATAGATATGAAGCATAAGTTTGCAACAGACGTGATACTAGACGCTAGCATCCATAGTTTATTCTTAGTCTGGTGTGCATATCTATTAAGCAAAGTTTCTGAAGGGAGTACGGTTTCTATAATCGCATACAAGGCGACAGCACTCACTCTTCTCATTCTCGCTCTAGTAGTAGGTACAAAGATTACCTTAGAGAATTCTGGCTTTAAGATATTTAGATCAGCATCACACCCAGAAGAGAAATAGAAGTCATGGCAATTTTCAAAGCACTATATATCGGTATTGTAATTAAACGCAGCAAAAATACGGTTAAGATAATCCAAGAACAAAAAGCGCACTTTAATAAAATTGCATTAGATGGCCGTTTTTCCAATATCGTTAACGTTAATCAATATACTTCTATATGCTGGCAACTAACGGCACAGCTTTATCCGTGACAGAAAAGAAATTCAAATCCGCATCTTCGCAGCGCCAATCGTCAACCGCTAAAATGTAGTAGCTCAAATCTGATCTTACACTTTCGGTAAATTGGTTCGTACTTCATCTGACAGGCAGTTAAGAGCGATCAGCGGTCGCTCAGATGAGTCGTTTTTAAGATGACACTTTCCTCTTTTTTACATGTTTATATAAATAACACAAAGCATAGTATTTATAGCTGGCAATGACTTAAACTGTTTGCTATTAATATAAGTTCACAAAATAAGGACGTTTTCGCGCTAAATAAGGGAAAGTGTCCTCTGATAAAGTTGTTATGCCCTATCAGGAGTAAGCAGATTTGCAATTCATTCATAATGATTTAGGTCAAAGGAAGGCGGGCGAAATTGTTGAGGTTACTTTAACCAGTGGCGCTAATGTTCGTCTAATGAATAGTTCTGACTTCAATAATTATAAAAGCGGAAGGCGACACCGCTATATCGGTGGCTTGGCAAAGAAATCGCCTTTAAGACTTCAGATTCCTAATTCTGGTCACTGGCATGTTGCAGTTGATATGCAAGGGTTGAGGGGGAGTGCTAAAGCATCTGTACGAATACTGCCGGGTGCACTTCCCGCAATTCAAGATCGTCCACTATCGGAAGTTCCAAGCTTAGTTCGTGACAATATCCCACCTCCGACAGAATCTGGCGGAGAGACTCATGACGTTTTCATTTCACACGCGTCTGAAGATAAAGATGATTTTGTTCGTCCTCTAGCAGATGCGCTTATAGCTCAAGGGCTGAATGTTTGGTACGACGAAATGACGCTTAGAATTGGAGATAGCCTGAGACAAAAAATAGACAAAGGACTTGCCAATAGTAAAGTAGGGCTGGTTGTTCTATCACCTTCGTTTATAAAGAAAGGCTGGACAAACTATGAGCTTGATGGAATCGTTACGAGAACTGTTTCGGGTGAACAAGTTCTTCTCCCCATTTGGCACAACATTACAAAACAGCAAGTAGTAGATTTTAGTCCCTCAATCGCAGATAAGGTCGCCCGAAGTACAGCCACTCATACAATTGAAGAGATTGCTTTAGAAATTGCTGAGCTAATAAAATCAAAGGCATAACAAACATGTCAACCGGACAGTTTTTTGCTACGCGCTTTTGTGAATTCCGCTTTTGGCACTGAGCCGAACTTCGGCAAAGAGCGGAAGCTGACGGTTGGGTAACTCGTTTTTGGACATAAATGAGCTACAGCTTACGCTAAATTAGCATTTAACGGATAATGTGAGGTATCGCAAACCTTCTCATCGATGACCTAAAGTAACTCATCCACAACGGTCTCTTTGAATTGACTTAACTCGACTTTGATTTGAACCATTAGCTCCAGAGCATCGTCAAAATGATAACTTGATACTGCTTCAGACAGAGCGTAGCTCAGTTCCGGATTAAGCTTTTCAAAACAGGACTTATGCTTGGAATAATAAAATTCAGACTCTAAGTCGTACTCTTCTAGCAATGCTGTCAGGTGGCTCACTTTAGACTCAAACTCCTCGACTGATTTGATATCACACTCGTGTTGAAGATGAGTGGTATCAACGAGCGCAGATTCTGGAAGCTCTTTGTACTTAGGAATTACTGATACTCCGGAGTGGTCAATATCGAGTTTGATGGTAAACCAGAAATTGCTCCCTTTATCTAGCTCACTGTCGACACCAACATGACCGCCCATTAACTCTGTAATGTGCTTAGAAATCGCAAGGCCAAGGCCAGTACCTCCGTATTTTCGGGTCGTTGAGGCGTCTGCCTGCTGATAGCTGTCAAATACGACGGTCTGGTCGTGTTCAGACAAACCAATCCCCGTATCCATGACTCTAAATAGCAGGTGAATATGGTTTTCGCTTCTTTGCACGACACTGACTGCGATGGTTACATCTCCTCCTCTAGAAAACTTGATGGCGTTACTCACATAGTTCAGGAGGATTTGCTTAATACGAAGTTGATCGCCAACGACCTGAGGAATGGACTGATCAACTTCAGTCATAAGATGAACATCGTTTTTTCTGGATTTGTGCTCAAAAATGTCGTGCACATCCTGAATTGTCGCTCGAATATCGAATGGTGCCTTCTCAATATCAACCTTATTTGCTTCAAGTTTAGAAAGGTCCAGAATGTCGTTAATCAGTGTCAGCAAATGCTTGCCTGATTTATCGATTTTCAACAGGTTATTTTTCTGCTCAGACGTGAGGTCTGAATTTAACAGTATGTAAGATAACCCGAGAATCGAATTCATCGGCGTACGTATTTCATGGCTGACATTTGAAATAAACTTGCTCTTGGTTAGGTTAGCATGTTCAGCCGATAATTTTGCCTCAGTCAGTTCGGAGGTAAGCCTATCCAACTTGCCACCCATGTTGATGATCGCGTTTGCTGTTTCGTTGAGCTCTTTTAAACGGAAGCCTTCATGAGCTAAGTTAAAATCACCCAGCCCGACTCGATTGACCATGCTCTGGATCTGAGTTAATGGCTTAGCAATAAATTCACTCATCTTCTTGGACGAACGCCAGATGAGGATAAAGAACAAGGTGTAGAATGCCACTAAACCGAAGATCAGAATGTAACCAATTTTTTGGTATTTTTGTTCTAGCGCATGAGAAGTCGCATACATTTCCTTCTCACCAACAATCATCAGTAAGCGCCACTGAGTTTCTGGTATGGTCGACCATGATAGCAGTTTATTTTCACCATTCAGTTTGAGCTGTATAACCCCATTGGTGTTCTTGAGTAAACGCATGCTCAAGTCAGCGGTGTCATCACGTTTATACAGGTTAAATGCCTCAGGCTTAAAAATCTCTTTGGTGATTGCTTGCTGGTAGCTGTGCTCAGTGAGTTCTTTCAAGCCAAAATCGTGTTCTCCTTGTGGTGGCAAAGCCATAATTGTGCCGTTACTACTCGCTAAAACAGCGTAGCCGCCGCCCCAAGGAATGGCTAGATTTTGAATGCTTTCTATAATGTCACTGACTTTGATATCAAGCCCGACAACACCCTCGAGAAAACCTTGGTTGTAGACCGGCGCGATAGCCGATGCCATCCAGCCGTGGCCCGCAGGATCAATGTAAACATCTGTCCAAATTGTCTTCTGGTCAGGATTGTTTTCAGCGTTTGCCAGGTAGTAAAAGTTGTACTCCGGAATGTCCATTTTGGGAGGGTACTGAGCGACGGTGTAGAACCACGGGTAGATTCGGTTGTATGAATCCCAGGTATTAAAGTAAATCGACGCAACCAAATCGCTATTATTTTCGATTTGTTTCATCAGTGGGTCAAGGTGAGCGAGTTTATACACCTTCTCCCAATCTTTTTCGGCGGTAAGACCAGAGTAGAAAGAAGCCGAGCCCCCTAAATCTTGTTTAGAATACAAGACGCCATCTTCGCTCACGGCAAGGTTATCTTTTTCAGATCGGTCAATGGTGTGTTCTTCTGATAAAACACGTTCTGTTTCGTTTTGGTATACGGCCGTTAAGCTTTCTATTGAGAGCAGCTTCTCTCTAATGATTGCTGCTTCTCTCTCCGATGAGATCTTCAACTCTTTATTTACTTGTGTGTAAATGTATTCCATGTTGTCGGCACTGATAAAATGGTTACTTATTAGGTAAACGGCAATAAGAACCGCTTCCACCAGAATGAGGGGAATGATTCCGGTTTTGACCATTGAACGCCACACCCACGATTGCGTGGTGATTTTCTTGTCTTTCATGTTTGTTCCAGAAACGGCTATAAGTACTTGTCTTATCTAGTTAGTGTATTCTTGAGCAATGGCATCGAATTCATCTGTAATTTCAGCGAAGGCATCGATGATAGTAGGGTCAAATTGAGTGCCTTTGCCTGACACAATGATATTTACTGCGTCTGAATGTGAAAACGCAGGTTTATAAACTCGCTTGCTGATGAGCGCATCATAGACGTCTGCTATAGTCATGAGTCGGGCGGACAACGGAATTTGCTCTCCAGCAAGACCTAATGGGTATCCTTCACCATCCCAGCGTTCGTGATGTGAGTAGGCGATCTCTTTTGCGACAGTCAAGAACTTCATAGGCTGGCCGCATACTTTCTCAGCATTTTTAATCGCTTCATAACCGATGGTGGTATGAGTTTTCATCACTCGAAATTCATCGTCGGTCAGGGAGCCTTCTTTCTGCAAGATGTTGTCTGGAATGCCTATTTTCCCGATATCGTGCAGAGGCGCTGATTTATATAACAGGGCAATAAAGTCATCGGTCAGTTCTGAAACATAACGCGAGTTTTGGCGTAATTGCTCTGCTAAACGTTTTATGTAAGCTTGGGTACGTTTAATGTGGTTACCCGTTTCGTTATCGCGGGTTTCGGCTAACGAAATCATGGCATAAAAGGAAACATCTTGAATTGCGTGAAGCTCTTCTTTTTGCCGCAAAGCTTCGTTGGTTCGTCTTTCGACCTCTTGCTCTAGCACTTGATTCTTGTCTTTTAAGATATCGGAAGCCACTTTGAGAGATACATGTGTTTTAACACGTGCCTTCACGACCTCTGGGTTAATTGGTTTGGTTATGTAGTCAACGGCACCCAATTTTAGCCCTTTATGTTCATCGACTCTTTCAGCTTTAGCTGTGAGGAATATTATCGGGATATCACTGGTTGCTGGGTTTGATTTAAGCTGCTGGCATACTTGATAACCATCTATTTCCGGCATCATGATATCGAGCAAGATCAAATCTGGATTAGCAGTTTCGGCAAGTGTAAGCCCGCGCTCACCGCCGTTTGCCCCTTTTACCTTATAATCATCTTTAAGTAGCTGATACATCAGCGTGAGGTTTTCTGGAATATCGTCGATAACCAATACAGTTGGCTTCGATGAAGAAAAATCGAACATACTTCCTCCTTTTGGCAGCAATACGGCAAATTGCGATTTAGTGCATAATATTTATGTCAATAATCACTTAATGATCTTGAACTCTTTACTAAAATAAAGATGAAATAGGCTAGAATCGGTATCATCACGAACGTCGCGCAATAAAGTATCGAAATAGCCACAATGAATCGCCCCGAGTTCATCGGAGACCAGTTTGTTTAAGTCAGGCCACTTTACCTGACTCGTTTAAATTATCATAGTAGTCTGTTTCATATTGAGCTGGTGAAATATACCCAATTGAAGATAATAAGCGTTGATTATTAAACCAATTGACCCACTCTAACGTTGCGTATTCAACAGCATCAACATTCTTCCACGGGCCATTTCTGCGAATAATCTCTGTTTTAAATAATCCATTTATTGTTTCAGCCAATGCATTGTCATAAGAGTCACCCTCACTGCCTACAGACGCTTGAATTCCAGCTTCAGCAAGTCGCTCAGTGTATCGTATAGACAAATATTGGCTGCCTCTGTCGCTGTGGTGAATTAACCCTTCGGGGTTGCCACGATGCCAAATAGCTTGCTCTAACGCATCAAGAATAAGCTCTGTGTGCATTGTCGTTGATACACGCCAACCTACAATGTATCGTGAAAAAACATCTATCACGAAAGCGACATAAACAAACCCACTCCATGTGGCACCATAGGTGATGTCAGCTACCCAAAGTTGATTTGGCTGCTCAGCAGTAAATTGAAGATTAACTAAATCAAGTGGCTTATCTTGTTGCTCGTCAGGTATCGTTGTCTTATGTGCTTTACCCCGACGAACACCTTGAATTCCCATAACTCGCATCAATCGTTCGACTGTACAGCGGGCGACTTGATGGTCGTCAAGCTGTAGCTGCTTCCATACTTTTCTTGCACCATAAACTGACATATTATCCTCCCACACTTCGCGAATGAGTATCATCAGCTCAGCATCACGCTTTTTACGGTTAGACAGTCGCTCAGGCTCTCTTTGTATCTGTTTATGAGAATAATACGTTGATGGTGCAATCGGCAATTCCTTGCAAATTGACTCGACACCGTAATGCTCTCTGCAAGCATCAATAAAATCCACTATTACTTCTGTTTGCGGTCGAGCTCCGCTTGGGCGAAAAAAGCGGCAGCTTGCCTCAGGATATCATTCGTTCGCTTGAGCTCTTTATTCTCGCGCTCTAAGACGGCAAGGCGTTCTTCAGTTGATTGCGTATTAGAAGAGGGTTTAGACGGTTGAGCTTGAGATTTCTTGACCCATGCTCTAAGTGTTTCTGGGGTACATCCCAGTTTATCTGAAATCGATACTAGCGCAGCCCAAAGAGAAGGGTATTCATGCTGTTGTGTGGTAACAAGCCTAATTGCACGTTCACGAAATTCTGATGTATAGCGATTTGATTTTTTCATAGTTCCAGTTTCTCAAGTTATTGAGTCTCTGGCAAACACGGGGCGATTCACAAATACAAATAACTTAAACCGATCTTCCAGCAAACAACCATTCCACAACCTTTTGATTGATTCTATCATCGAACTAGTCCCGTCTTATGCAACTTCAAGTGAAACTGGCTATATTGAGTATCTAACATTAGATAATGTAGGTCAATATGATCGCGCTTGTTTGATCAAGTGTAACTGCCCTAAATTGCAAAGGGGCAAAACCAATTTGCAAAAAATGCAATTTGCTAACTCGAAAAGGGGCAAAGGTGAGTTATATTGATAAATCGTCGATGGACAGTAGTGAGTTAGAGCTGAAGGACGGCTTTGCGTTGTCTTTTCTAAAATCAGCAATCGTTTTAAAGTCGGGTGCCAACTTACCAAGTAGCCACATCAGTTCAATATTGCGTTGGCATTCGGTTTCTAATCGGCGGGATGATTGAATACGGTTGAGGTAACCATAAAGATAAAGCTTTAATAGTGTGGCTGGATGATACTTAGGGCGGCCTGTGGACTTTAAGGTTAATCCTTTAAACCCCAATTCAGCTAGATTTAGTTCCTCAATGAAAACATCAATTACTCTGACCGTATTATCTTCACTGACGTAGTCTTCCAACGATTCTGGAAATAACGTTGATTGGTTACGATCTTCACCGCTTATAAACTTTGACATATTGCCTCAACCCTCGACTGAATCAATAGTCTTATTATATAAATATCAGTATATTAAGTGAACTAAATGTATAGATTAATCGATCATAAGCAGCAGATACTTAGACCAAAAGGTGATCAGAGTTTTCACACAGTCTGTGCCAGAAGCGGATATTACAATGTGCAGGTATTAAAGTCCGCTATTAGTCGTTAGCAGAACGTTAGTGTAAGGGCGATGAGCAGCGCAGCGGGTTATGGTCCCAGTATTCTGTGTAAATTATCTTGGCCGGTTTCAATATTATGCTGTAAAAATCATGGTAACAACAGAGTTTAAAATTAATCACTCATAGATAGTAATTTTTTGGTAATAGGTTTGCCAGACCTCACGCTAGTACAACCGAATAGGTATTACGACCACGTTGTTTACTTAAATACAGCTGCTGGTCTGCCAGTTCTATAATATTACTATCGTAGCCTTTCGCTTCATCGGCGACGGCAATGCCAACACTGATGCTCAGTTTGGTGGCGGGAGTTTGGGGGTGTGCGATATCTAATTCCAATACATGATGCAGCATCTTTTTTGCCACGGTTACTGCGCCATTTATATCGGTATCGGCTAGCAACACTACAAATTCTTCACCTCCATAGCGGGCGACCATGTCAGCCGGTCGCCCGCTGTGCTTTAGGGCACTGGCCACTTTACGTAAAGCATCATCTCCTGCTAAGTGGCCAAACGTATCGTTATATTTCTTAAAGTAGTCAATATCAATCATCAATACTGCAAGAGGACTCAGTTTACGTCTATGTTGGGCAAGTTGGATTGATAAAACGTTATCAAAATAGCGGCGGTTATAAATACCGGTTAACCCATCCAGATAAGCGAGAGAACGCAGTAAGTCAGCTTGTCTTTTCAGGGCTAAGTGAGCCTTTACCCGGTTACGTAATGTATTTGTATTAAATGGCTTTTGAATAAAATCGACGCCACCTGCATCCCAGCAGGCATCTTCATCCGTTTGATGCTGCAAGCCTGTGACGAATATGACCGGGATATCTGCCAGTTGTTTATCGGCTTTTAATTGCCTGCATGTTTCTAATCCATCCTGCTCAGGCATTACTACATCTAACAAAATGAGATCAGGCCGACTGTCGTGGCAAACTTTTATTGCCTGTTTGCCGCTTGTGGCCATCAGAATATTGTACTCGTTGCCTAAAACCTGAAAGACAATCTGAATATTAATAGGTTGATCATCGACAACTAAAATGGTTGCAGGGAATTGGCTGATAGCCACATTTAGTATAGTGTCTGCTGACATATAAACTACTCTTTGAATTGACTTAAAATTTTATCAACTATCACGACTGCTTGCTCAAAAGCCAAGTTGACTAGAGCCTCTTCAAGCTCTTTATTTAGTTCAGGTGTTTGAGCCTGCAGTGACGGTGCCAATTGCTGATAAAGTGGCAACGCTGCCATGTTGGCAAGATTGAGATGTTGCTTTAGCGTCATTAACTGAGCTGCCTGTTCCGTCCGGCTAACAGGGGCTTGTGCGGTAGCTATTTGCTGTTCCACTTGTAATAATTTCACCAAGTCTGTAGCGGTGTTAAGAGTTAACTTCAGTATATCCAGAACGTTGTTATCTACCTGATAACCGTCATCACTGTGCTCACGCAGCTCATCTTCCAAGCGGGCAGTAAGCTTTGCCAGATTGCTAAAGCCAAGTGTGCCTGCAGCACCTTTTAAACTATGAAACAACAATCGTGCATTACGACGGGTAAGTGTTTTATCCTCTAGTTGTTGTAATGCTTGCCTAAGGTCCTGCTCAAATTGCTTTAATACATTGACATAAATCGTCAGGGAATAACCAAGGCGCTGAACAGCAGCTTCGAGTTCAATATGATGCTGCTGGCAGAACGCTAACGCTGCCTGATCAAAATTCAGGTTTGATTTATTAACTTGTTTGACGTGAGGTGCTTTTTCTGCTTTATGATGGCTGAGAATTTTGGTCGTCAACTCGTTAAGATCAAAAGGTTTTGCGATGTGGTCTTGCATACCTGCTGCCAGGCAAGCGGCTATATCATCAGACATGGCGTGCGCTGTAATAGCAATAATCGGCAGCAACTGATGTCTAGGTAGCTTTCTAATCTCACGAGTGGTTTGATAGCCATCCATTCCCGGCATTTGTATGTCCATCAGTACCATATCAAAGTGCTCTGCCGTACTTTCCAGCATCTCTAACGCTTCCTCACCGCTGCTAGCAATTTTGATGGTCGCCCCTAGTTGCTGCAGTAACTCACTGGCAACCAGCTGGTTCGTCAAATTATCTTCTACCAGCAGTAAGGATATTCCCTGCAATGGCAGCTCGTGCGGGAGGGGGGAGGTCGGGAGCGACAGGTCGAGATCGCCAAAAACAACACTCTTTACTGCCTGTAACATCATATTTTTTGTAACAGGTTTAATTAAAATTCCATCCAGATAGCGCTCATAATCGTTATTTTGCTCATCGAGCAGTTCTTTTCCATGAGCGGTAATCATTACAATCAGTGAAACCACGCTACTATGCAATTCCCGTAGCTCGCGAGCGAAGGTTAGGCCATCTTTACCCGGCATACGCCAGTCTACGAAAACGACATCATAGCGAGTACTATCGCGGTGGGCTTGCTTGACTAATAGTGACGCCTCTTGCGCATCGGACGCAATCTTTGCCTGCCATCCCAACGAGACCGCAATACCTTGTAAAATTATTCGCGCACTGTCGTTGTCATCGACAATCAACACGCTCAACTTTTCATTACTACGAGTAAACGTTTGAGAGTTTTGGATCGCCCTCTTCTCCGCATTGCGTACGACGACGTTAAAGCTAAAGGTACTTCCACAACCAAATTCACTCTCTACGCCGATTTCACCACCCATTAAATTCACCAAGCGCTTACTGATGGCTAAACCTAAACCTGTCCCGCCATAGCGACGACTTATTGAAGAATCTGCTTGTTGAAAACCGGAAAAAAGAGCGTTCTGTTGCTCCAGCGTGATACCGATCCCAGTATCTTTAATACTGAAAGACAAGTTAATCTCGCCCTCTGGCAGTGATTGAGACCTAATTGAGATGAGTATTTCACCCTTATTAGTAAATTTTATGGCATTGCCGACCAGATTCATCAGGACTTGTTTAATACGGAAACTATCACCTAACAAATGCTCAGGCACATCCGCTGTGACATCGTATAGCACTTCCAATCCTTTTTGCTCTGCACTAGATGAAAAAACAAGGCCGATATCCTGCAGCAAATCCGTCAAACTAAATGGATGCGGGTCTAGCTCCAACTTACCGGCTTCAATTTTTGAGAAATCCAGAATATCATTTAACAAGGTAAGCAAAGACTTAGCTGCACTATAGGCTTTTTCTATATAGTCGGCCTGGCGTTGATCCAGCGTGCTGTTGGCTACCAATTGTAATAATCCCAGAACTCCATTCATCGGCGTGCGGATCTCGTGGCTCATATTTGCCAAAAACTCAGATTTTGCTTTATTAGCAGACTCAGCTTGTTCTTTTGCTTGTGCCAGTTCCGCTTCGTATTTAAGTTGTGTAGTTAAATCAAACGCGATACCAAGAAAGCCTGCTAGCTGACCTTGCTCATCTTTTAGTGCACTGACATTTAGTTTTACTTGCACCTGTTCACCGGTTTTTGTCAGGTAGGTCCAGCGCGCATTATCCGTTTGCCCCAGACGCGCTTTCGCTACAAGGGTTTCAAAACCGACCGCGATGTTGCTACCGAGCTCAGTGGTCAGCTTAGCGTCATGGTGCTCCACTTCTGCGGGCAGATGAAAAATAGACGGGGTTTGTTGGAAAAGGACCTCCTCTGCGCGATAGCCTAAGAGTTTTTCTGCTGCTGGATTAAAGGCCGTAATAATGCCTTCTTCATCGGTAGCGATAATGGCGTAGCCCGCGCTGCTAAGAATACTGCGCTGCAAGATATTAACACGTGAAATCTCCGCCGTTCGCAGTGCGACCTGCTGTTCAAGCTCAGCATTCGCTTTTAGTAAAGTTTGCTCTGCAATACTTGCCAGCTCCTGCTTATGACGGATTAACTGACTTCTGCGCATTAACATAAGTTGCAGTAGATACACGCCAAAGGCCAGGATGGTACTGACTGCCATTACTTCAAAAAATAAGCTGGTGCCAGAGCGCAGTTGCAGTGCATTAATAAAGCGATTGGTTGGCGTAAGCGACAGCTGCCATTGGCGGCCAAATACAGAGAGATTTAATTTATGTTGTAGAGCAGCGTCGTAAGTGTCTTTCACTTCTTGGCTGAAGAACTCGATTGGCGTTTGTTCGGTAATGTCACTGATTTGCAGAAAGACATCGTTTTCCAGACCTGCAACTGAATTAAGGACTTCGTTAATCAGGATTGGGGCGTAACTCCAGCCAAATAAATGTTCAAGCCGTTGCCGACTATCTTGTGGCACGGTTGTTGTTTTATATACCGGCATTAATATTAAAAAACCCTGTTGAGCTCGCTCATTTGCTTGTACTAAGGTAATGGGCGCTGTTAACCTCACATCGTTATTGAACGCCGCATCTAATGCTGCCTTGCGGCGCATTGCTTCGGAACCAATATCAAGCCCCACGGCCTCTCGGTTGTTTTGCTCAGGTTCAATATAGGTGATCACAAAAAGGCTATCTTGGTGTGGCGTAAGCTGCCTGATTTGGAAGTTGTAGCTTGGTCGCTCGGCAGCCATCCGGTCTAGAAATGCCGCAGTTTGGTTTAGTTCAACTTTGATGATTAAACCAAAACCACGAGCCCCTGGAAACTCCCTTTTATAGTCTCGCACTTGCGTATAGGTCTGCATATCGTTGTAATCAAAATGCTCAGGGGATAGCGACATTACTGCACCACGGGTGGCGCGCAAACCATATTGATACAGCGTGACCTTTTCCTGAACCCCTTCTGCAATTAGATTTAACCTGACAGTAACCGCATCACTAATTCGCTTTGCTTGGGTTTGTTGTTGCTGATCTACCATGGATGTTGCCACAAAGTAGCCAATAACTAATAACCCTAACGGTAGCCATAATGACATTAACCAACTGCGTAATGAAAATTTGGGAACAGAGATAAGTGACTTCATTTAATGCTCAGGAGGTTCCGATTGATATAAAAAGGGTAGGGCCGATAATTTAGATGGAAAACCAAAATCAAATTCAGAAACAATCCAGCAACTGATTTGCCTGTAGGACTCGCTCATTATGAAACAGTCGCACCAGCGCGCCGTGTTTTTAAAACAAGTTGAGCCAACCAGTAAATTATAAACTTATTAAAAATATCATCCTAAGCTCAAAAAGCAAAACTTTCAAGTTGCATTGAGCTTATGTCGATATGAATAGTCATATTTAATCTACAGAGCAAGGACAAATTAGCGCCCCCTAACATTGTCAATCCAACTTAATTGCGTGATCTACGGAAATCAATAGAAGCAGATCGCTTTGAAGATGATTGTTGTAGTAAAAAGTTAGCTTGCCTTACTGAGAAGCACGATCCGAGTGACAATCAACTCGACGAATGGATGCTGGACACTGTGGTTGAGACACATGCCATTTTGCGGTTAAAAGTCCGTCCAACTTCAGGCGTTAATGTCCGCTCTATCAAGCAAAGCATACTTTCGCATGAGTACTATGATGCGGAGAGAAATTTCTGCTTTTCGCTCGAAGCGGCCCGTCAACATTCCAGTTTGTAAATCGTTTTGGGGCAGAAACGAGTTGATCATGAATGACTGCAAATGGCACAAAGCCGTCCTTTGGCTCTAACTCTTCTTTGCCCCGAAATCATTCAGAGCAAATGCTCACACAACTCAACGGGCGTACTTTTACCCTACTAAATCTAATCCAACTTTCATTATGGAGGATGGGCTTTTGTTTATGTCAATAAATCGAAAATTGACTACATGGGTAATGAGGATTAGAGAACTATTTTAATCAAAACTCTCAATATTATTGACTCATAAGATCAATTTTTTCAGCACCTTACTAAGGTTCGACTATTAAAAACTCGCTTGATTTAAGCATTTATAGTGTCATTAGGTTACATTTTTCGTGCTAAACTGGTGTCAATAAGTCACAAAGCTAGTATACTAATATAAGTAATTGAGGAGGTTTTAATGTCAGTATCACAGCAAGTAACCAGCTATATAATGCACCAGCGATATGGTCGTGTCTTTACGCTTGATGATTTCATGAAAAGTTCAAACCTTGAATCAAACCGAGCGGCAGTCACTGCACTCAGCCGCTGTGTTGACATGAAGTTAGTCAAACGTCTATCACGTGGAGTCTATTACAAACCCCAAAAAAGCCGCTTCGGCACTCTGCCTGTAGATACACAAGAATTGATCAAAGCTCTCAGCCGAAAAAAACATGCTGAATTCGTTATATCGGGTGCAACTGCAATCAACGCTTTAGGTTTATCAACACAACTCCCTATGGTTAGGAGTTATATGATGACGGAGCGTGTCAGAGCAGATCTTAAATCCGTCAATATAAAAATCGAATATAGTAAAGCACTTGAACATTTTTCGAAGCACTTAAAAATCAGCGATAAAGCACAGAAGAAACAGGCTTTTATATTTTGGAGTGCGCTACATTACATAGGCAAGGATAGGTTCTCGGATTATAGAAGTCCGTACACTTCACGTTTTGAGAAGACATTTAGCAGTAATGTTAAACAAAAGTTTTTGCAGGCTCTTCCGCCATCAATGAACTGGGCAAAAAAAGAAATAGGACATTAAATTGAGCAAATATTTAGAACTATCTGCTTCTGAAAAACGTGAAGCATTATTGGCTGCAGAGGAGCAGCATGAAAGTAAACTTCCAGCATACATAATAGAAAAGGATTATTGGGTTACACAGACTTTAAACATCCTATACACAAAGATTGCTCCTACGTTTTCGGAGAAATGTGATAAGCCATTTCTCTTTAAAGGTGGAACGAGTCTTTCGAAAGGCTACAGCCTAATTAATAGAATGTCTGAGGATATCGACCTATCTTTTTCTTTAAACCTCCTTGGTTGTCAGCCTATTGATTTAGTTAAATTTACCAGTAGGAAAGCCAGACAAGCTGAAGCTATTGTCATCGATAAAAAAGCTGAAGAATTAATAAAACAACATCTCATTAACCAACTTACTGAACATTTACAAGCACTGGATCCAGAAGTCAAAATTGAGATTGAGTCTGATGCACCACTTAACATCGCCATATACTACCCTAAAGCTCTAAACGAAGATGAATATGGAAGTGCTGCTCAACAAAGAGTTTTGCTCGAAACAGGTGGCCGTTCTGACAATCATCCTGACAAGTTCGTTGAAATAAGCCATATGTTGGGCGAGGCTATACCAGAGCTTTTAGATGATGGTTTTGATGTTTTAACCTTGTCTCCTGAAAGAACAATTTTAGAAAAGATGTTCGCAATACACACGAACCATGTGAAAGAGTCCTTGGCTGATAAACATGCTCGACATCTGTATGATATTATCGAAATTGACTCGAATTACCCAGACTGGTGTACAAATAAAGATTTGTTTGAAGTTGTAGTTAATTTTTGTAATATCTACTACAAATGGCACGCTGATTCATGCTCAACAGCCTTGAAGGGACCTTTAATGCTTACCCCTCAGAATTCAGATATGACGGATAAGTATAAAAAAGATTGGGAAAGCATGGCAGATATGTTTCCTAAAGCTGAACTTCCCTATTCATTCGATGATTTAATAGATAGCGTCAAATCGATTGAAGTTAAGGCAAATGGTAGTTTCTACGCTTGATTTACCGTATATGCAATAAGCGGCAATACTTTTAGTCTTTTCTTGTCTAAAATATAGTCATTCTATATCTGAGATATTTTCTGATAATGTTCGGGATAATCTGTGATTTCGAATAGCAACCTTAAACCATCCCTAAAGACTCTATAGTCAAATTTGTAATGGCATAATGTATTTGGTCGCTATATTAGAGGGATTGTAAAATCTCGGTAATCCGTTAAATGCTAATTTAGCAAAGTCACTGACTCGTTTCTGTCCAAAAACGAGTTTACCCGACCGTCCGCTGATCGCTCTTAGCTGCCTGTCAGGTGAAGTCTAAACCTAATCAACAAAACTGTAAGATGAGATATGAGCTACTACAAATTAACCCTTTTTAATAACACACTCTATTAAGTAACTTATAGAGTGTGTTATTGCAATTACATGATTCCGGTTTAGTTTCCTTAATTTATAGAATAGTCAACACCGAGCGCCAGTACATCACCAGTAGAAGTGAGCTTAAAGTTAGCATCAAAGCCCATTTCTGCAATCTCAATATCAACGCCCATTTCTTCAGCCGCTTCTTTTGGTGACTTCACCCAGCCTTTTAATTTACCAAATTGAACATTCATCTTAGCCAAAAATGCTTGGTTGAGCTTTAAATGCAAGTTGCCATTGCAATAAGCGCGACATTCAAAAAGAGTCACGTACTTTTCTGCTGAATGATCATAATAAGTGAAAACCTTTTTAGCAGAGTCATTCCAATCAAAATCACGCGCTCGTTCGCACCCTGTTGAGTCAAAACCTAAATTACCAGCAATGGTGCATAAATCATTTAAAAAGACCTCTGCGCGTCGAGAGAGCCCATTTGTTGAGCCGTAATCATCAGTGCGGCCCCCTTCTCTTGTTACAACTATGCGATAATCTAGAGCAAACCTATCAAGACCCTCTGGCGAGCGATACACATAACGCCACTGCTCTTTACCAAACGTTTTTTCATTTGATTTATAAAGAACGATACTCGATTGACTCACCATTTTTTCTACCGTTTCAACAATCTGATCATCAAAGTACAAGTTTGCGTTCTTGCACATCCACTGCACTAACGCATACGCATTCGATTTATTAAAATCAACGTGAGTATGTTCAAACAGAACCTTCAACAGTTTTTCGCGAGAACTCGCTGTAAGCCTATCTGTAATTTTATCAAAATTAGAAAATAGCTCTCGCCAATATTTATCTTTTAAACCTCCTATTTTTAATTTCAGCGCCTCTTTCACACCGTCAAAACTAACATCGAGCTCCTTTAAAACAACCGTGTCTATTTCTTCTAGTTTTTTATACGTTTGCACCAATGAGCTTAAATCAGTGTCATACATCGATTGTAATGCAGCGACCAAATCAACACCTGGCACCATGGCATTTTGTATACGACTATCAAAACCACCAGCGTTTTTGTTGTGCCTATTTTTTAATGTATCCGTATGAGATGAATTTTCACTCTCTTCAAAGATGGCAAAATTCTTTTTGAACCAGAGGCTAAAAGGGTCAATTTTTTGTGCGTTACTTCCGTAGCTAGAATATCTTTTATCAATCAGGCTAATACGTATAACATTCACAACTGCACGTGCTTTACGTTCAGCATTTAGATAGTCATATTCGCCTAGCACTTCGCATTCAGCATCACGCATTTTAATGCACTGCTGTATTGCAACATCATTTACCCATCGAGAAGGGAGAATGAGATAAATATACTTAGCGTTTGCTTCTTCAATAATGCGTTGGGCAAAGTATGAGAACTCTGAATACGGAGGGTTACAAAATACAATATCAGTACGCTTGTCTATTAATGTTTGTTCTTTAAAATCAGTACCCACAACAAAGATATCTTTATCAAGCGAACTCAATAGCGGGACAGACTTTTCAATCGCATAACGTTTGCCTTCCGTTAAAAACTTTAGCGCCTTGCCGTTTCCTGCACCTACATCTAATAAACTTGGACGCTCACCTATTCCCTTCATTGCTTTAAAGTCCGACTTAATTAACCTGAGCTCCGGATAAGAAATTACTAATTTAAAGGAACTAAATGCTCGTTCCATGATCCGATCATTCGACCAAGAGTGATTAGAACAAAAAGGAACGAGCATGAACAAGTTAGTTGAAACGTACTGTGATGTCGATGATTTTTCAACGTTATTTTTCCCAAGCTGGCAGCGTATATTGCTCGAAAATGGTGAAATTAAACGTCGAAGAGCATGCCGCTTATCTCCATCAGAGGTGATGACTATTATCATCCATTTTCACCAGTCACATTACAGAGATTTCAAAAACTACTATCTTCACTATGTTTGCCGTCAACTTAAAGCCTATTTTCCAGAGTTGCTGAGTTACACAAGGTTTCTCGCGCTTATGCCTAGTGTGGTGGTTCCGATGTGCAGTTACCTCACATCAAAACTTGGCAAGCCCACAGGTATACAATTTGTTGACTCCACTAAAATAGAAGTGTGTCACATCATCAGAGCTAAAAGAAATAAAGTGTTTGACGGCGTTGCTCATCATGGAAAAGGCACTATGGGTTGGTCATATGGATTCAAGCTACACTTAATAATTAATCATTTAGGTGAGATTGTGGCGCTAAAGCTCACAACGGGCAATGTGGATGATCGAGAGCCCGTTTCTGATATGGCGGACTCTATCTTCGGAAAACTCTATGGCGACAAAGGTTATATCAGCAAAGCGCTCTCTGGTGAGTTACTAGAAAAAGGTGTCGAGTTAATCACGACGGTTCGAAAGAATATGAAGAAAAAATTTATTTCATTGTGGGACAGGGCTTTATTGAAAAAACGATTTATAATCGAAACGGTGAATGATCAATTGAAAAACATTTCTTACATTAAACACTCTAGACACCGCAGTATGCATGGCTTTATGCTAAATTTACTTGGTGGATTAATTGCCTATTGCCTAAAAGAGGAAAAGCCGTCATTAGATTTAACATCGCAAGAACTTGAAATTTTAGAGAGTAATAATCTAATGTTGGCTTAACCAGATCTCAGGTTAATTAAATCCAGCTGCTCATCTGTGGTTGGGTACCACTCAAAATCTTGGTTGAATTGCTTGATAGTTTGAATTAACTGCCCAGTATGATGACCCATTCTTAAAACCTCTTTATTAATTGAATTGCTAAACAGGTTAATAGGGAAATAAAAACGTGCTTGAATCAGAAACTTAACAACCTTGACTGCTTAATGTAATGCTTACACAATGAATTTAAATAATGATACAGGTGAACTAAGGACGGCCTTAAATGAAGTCAGATGACTTTAAAAATGATGGACTACACCAACCAATAACAAAAGAATCATTTTCGAAGCCTAAATATACTCTTAGCCGGGAGAGAAGTGTAGAGCTCTGGTTAAAAGGTAAGGATGAGTGGAACTTATGGATGAAGAACCACCCAGATACTTACGTTGACTTCAATCATGTAAATTTCACCCCTGACTCTCTGGCGAGTGTTGCACCTGATGAAGATCTCGCTATTCACGGTAAACATCATCGATATTTAAAAACTATATCTTTTAAAGGCTATATTTTTAATGGTGGTGCAGATTTCACTGGAGCAACCTTCCCCTCACCGACCCACTTTGATGACGCAAGATTCGAAGGTAGTACTGAGTTTTCTGGAGTTGTATTTGGAAGTGATGCAGGTTTTAGCAATACTATTTTTAACTCGAATGCCAATTTTTCTAATGTTGAATTTCAAGGCACTGTAGTTTTTGATGATACTCACTTCGCTTCAACCACTCTATTTACATCAGCCACATTTGAATGTATGGCTTACTTTCCTTGCGCTACATTCAATCTAGCTACAGACTTTTCTCATGCTGAATTTGATGGAGGTACACATTTTAAAGGGGCTAGATTCTACTGCGAACTGGTTAACTTCAACGATATTAAGTCTACTGACACTTTTAATTTCGATGATGCAATAACCGACCAAATACAAAAGCTTTCGTTCAAAGGAAGTACGTTCGACAAAGACTTTATCATTGATGGTAACTTTAACTGTATACCTGATTTAAGAGGCACAAAACTAAACCACCACACTGAACTGAGTGATCTAAAGTGCAACCTAAAAAGAGAAAAGGCAATTCCATTCACCCCTTTTCTTAAAGTTGTTGATAAACTTGACGCTGAAAAGCTCTGCAGACTTAAAGAGCTTGCTGAGCAAAACAAGAACCACGATAAAGCTTTAATGTTCCACGCTGATGAAATGAGAGCGAAAAGATGGACAAAGCTAAATACAGCGCAATCAATATTGGATTTACTCTACTCAGCGACAAGTAATTATGGCCAAAGCATTATGCGACCTTTGCTGTGGTTGTTCTTATCATTCATGCTGTTTAGTTCATACCTGGTTGGTAAATCTGAACTAGAGATGAGAGAAGCACTTTCACCCGCGGCTACGACTTCAATAGCCACAATGACACCTTTTATTTCCGTTTCCAAAGATGCTAGACAATTTGGGATGGGACAGTTATTTAAAACTGATATACCTACGAATTATTACCTCTGGAGCTATGCTCATGCCAGCGCTTCATTTGTTTTTATATTCTTAATTGGGCTTGGCTTAAGAAATCGCTTCAGAATTTAAGTTGATTAAAGTGTTAGATGATTAATTGGCGAATAACTTCTAGCATTTCAATCAAGAAGGCCAAGTATTCAATACAAAAATCAAAACTAACCACCAATAATACGACTAGCATTTCAGGTAAGTTTGATAGATACGGTAGCAAATATGGCGTCAATAAGGGCCAGAATATAGCCACGAACAGATTGATCCAGAATTGAGTTGTTTGGTCTTTTAACATTGATGATTACCTCTTTATTATTTTTTGGACACACAAAAACCCACCGAGCCCTGATGACCTAGTAAGAATGAATGCTAGAAGGTTTATTATTTACGCCCTTGAAATGCTTAAAGGTAAAGTATTTAGATGTAAACTTTGACGCTTTTTAATGTGGGCAGTTGAGAACGAACTAGATTGCACTGTAGTTCAGCAGTTACTTTGTATATCCTCCATATTTTATTTTATTTATTGTTATATTATAACATATATTATTCAAAAGTAAATCATACCTGCTTTACGCGAAATAAAGCACTCCTCTGCTTTAGATAAAAAGGGTGCTTGACCGCACCTGCGAAGGCAAAATTTAGCGGTCAAGCGATAAACTGTTATGAATGTTTATGATTGAGAATATAGCTCGATTGGAGAGAAAAAATCAGAAATAGGAGGTTTAGCTGTTTTATTAGGCCAAAGTATATTCTCTACTTGTTTGCTCTGCTCCCAATGAACAAAGTCAGGAGCTTTGTCTATTTTCGCCTTTTTAATATTTGCACCAGAAGCGCTACTCAAATTATCAGCAACACTTTCAACAAAAGACAACACGTTTGGCTCATCAGTTGCTGCATTATAGTATGCAATCAAAACCCCATTGAAGAAAACAGCTTTATCACCGTCTTCCGAAGAAATTGAACATAAATCCATAGTTACTCCAGCTCATATATTTTTGCCAAAGCTATCATATGCGTTAAATCGCGCCTGATTCTGGGAAAAAGGTTTAAATTTAGCTAATAATTGATGAAATCACATAGACCGCGAGCCTAAAAGAAACTTCTTAGTTGTAATGTGGAAGATTCACATCTAAAATTACTGTTTATTTGTACAGTATTTTATAATTATGCTTAGCAAACTTACCCCCTCAACAACAAAGCTAGCTATTGCAGACTTTTCAGTTGCTGCAGGTTTCCCCAATCCATGCGAAGATCACCTATCCGACTCAATCAGTTTAGATGAGCTCCTAATTAAGCGCCCTAGCAGTACATTCCTATTCAGGGTGTCAGGCAACAGCATGTCCCCAGACATTACTGACGGCTCGATAATAGTTGTAGATAGGTCAGTAACAATCAAAACTGGACGAATCGTATTAGCTACATTAGACAACGAATTTGTTGTGAAAGAACTACAACTAAAAAACAAAAAAGCCGTTTTTATTAGTAAAAACCCCGACTTCGAGCCAATTGAAATTGATATCGATGAAAACAATGACTGGGATACCCATGTAGTCTGGGGCGTTGTCACTGGTTTAATCAAGGTATTCTAACTATGTGGGTTCTTTGTGATATCAACGCTGCTTACGTTTCGTTTTGCCAACTCTTTAACCCCCAGTACGACTTTGATAAAACCCCTCTTGGAGTACTCAGTTCAAACCAGGGTAACGTAGTAGCTCGAAATCAAGCTATCAAAGATTTAGGTATCAAAATGGGAGAGCCTGCATTTAAAGTTAAACAGCTGGTGGCTGCGCATGGTGGCCACTTGTGGGGAAGCAATTTCACGCTGTTTGGTGATTTGAGTAACCGTTTTCATACAGAGTTAGAGCATTTCTTATTCGATACAATGCGATACTCTGTTGATGAATGCTTTGGGCGCATCGATATAAACTATACAAAGGATATAAAAGAGTACGCGCACACCATACAGAGGACACTTAAGAGGAACTTAGGTATTGGCTGTGGCTTGGGTATATCTCAGACAATGACACTAGCCAAGCTTGGAAGTCACTGTGCCAAAAAGAAAGAGTGGAAAGAACACACTAAAGGCGTGGTTGTATTAGATTCTCAATACAAAATTGATTGGGCTCTTAAACATACTTCTGTAGAGGATATTTGGGGGGTTGGAAGTAGAACAACTAAAAAACTAAATAAATTTGGTATCTATACGGGATATGACCTTAAAAATGCCGACATTAGTTGGATAAAAAAGACGTTCACCGTTGTTCTTGCCCGTACTGTGGAAGAGTTGCGGGGAAAGCCTGCGGTAGAATTGAAAGATATAAACGACTCTCGCGATAGAATTTGCGTATCTCAGAGTATGGGAAAACCGGTGATAGAGCTTACGGAGCTTTCTGAAGCTGTTACAGCACATGCAACAAAGGCAGCGTTTAAGCTTCGTCGATTTAAATCTTATACATCAGCAATAACAATATTCATCCACACGGATTCATTTAGACAGGCAGAGCCGCAGTATCATAAGTCACAATCAATAAAACTACCCTACCCCACCGCGGATACATCAACACTGGTGTCTTATGCTAGCTTCGCTTTAAAAGCTATTTTTAAAAAGGGGTTTAAATATAAAAAAGCAGGCGTTATTTTTGAAGAACTTTCATTACACGATGATATGCAACAACTTGAGCTATTATCGGAGACTTTACCACTGAATATTAGCTCAAAAACGTTAGTCATTGATGAGATAAATAGAAAATTTGGACGAAGTGCAATAAATCTCGCAAGTGAAGGGTTCTCTCAGTCTTGGCGCCCTAAAGATGATTTAGCACCTTTGAGTTATACAACAAAACTTTCAGATTTACCTATTGCGAAAGCATAAAGGCTATTTAGAAGAACCCTATCAAGGTGTAAACCCCAGAGTAAATAAAATAACCCAACCCAATTGAAAGAATGGTAATGTTAAAAGCCAACATGAATAGCTTAAAATTATGCGATAAATCGGGCACTTCCATGATGCACCTACAGTGTATTTTAATGTTATTAAATCATGTATAGCAGACTATCTTAAATAATTCCTTAAATTAAGGTACAAACATGCACGAAATACCGGTCCTATTTGGTATCAATAACTCAGGTCATTTAATTGCAGCTCAATCGATTCAAGTGGGCGGAACCTATACTTGTCCATATTGTGGTGAAGCACTTAAATGTGATTTGTCTTCTATGCAAAATAAGATGCTCATCCACCCAGAAACTAATAACTGCATCAGCCTAAGTGATAGCTACAGGAAAGCCAAAGAACTAATTAAAAGTGTCATCTTAGAAAACAAAAAGGCTGAGACAACAATACAGATCCATCAAAATTGCTATCAATGCCTCAAAGAAATACAAAGAGATATAAAATATTGTACGTTTGAAGGGGTTCAAACTGATTATTACTACCATGACTCAGTATGTGATGTGATTGGGCAATTTAGCCATAAAGGACAGTCAATCTATTTGGGCATTGAAATTGTATCTGAACAAGAGCAAGATTGGAGACCATATAGCATTTCAAATGGTTCGGCATTAAGAAGCTGGATCAAACTAAAAGCCTCTGACGTTATTAAAGATCCATACAATTGGCGACCTCTAAATTCAAAGTTATCACCAAGGCTTTGCCAATCATGCAGCAATACCAGCAAGAAGAGCTCTAAAATAATTGCTGTTGCCGATAAGTACTCAATTCCTAGAGAACTGTATACAACCACTCGCAAATCCCCAGTTAAGCCGTTCATAGCCGACATTGAAACTTGCTATAGATGTTCAGAAATAATCCCCGTATTTTGGTGGTTAGGGACGCCATTTTGCGAAGATGAACCACCATTTCCACGCCCTTATACAATTGAGCTGAGATTTTCCAAGCAATACGGAGGTAAGTACTGGGCAAACACTTGCCCTAATTGTAAATCAATACAAGGTGATAACCATCTCCATGTATTTGAAACAGCGCAATTCAAAGATTTACTATCACCTAAAGTTAAAAACAGGGAGTCTAATGCTGTTAGCATGCTCATGGAGCGTACCAAGCTATTCTATTAATGCGCTAGCTATGGGCGCAGCACTTCACTAATGAAAGGCATTAGTAGGAAGCGTATAGCCGCGTATTCACACACTAAATAAAGCAGCCCTAAGGCCAGGCTAAAGTTAAAGCATAAAATTATGAATATAATCGCGGTGAGTAAGAGGAAAGCTAATAAAATCATAGCTAAGATGTTAGGGTTTTGAATTAGCCAGTATATAAACACTTTCATGGAGTTATCTGCTCAATGCTTCAAAGTCTATCAATTCTCCCGTATATGTATCTTTTACAACCCCATTTTCAACGGTAACGTAGATAACATTATACAACCCACTCTTCTTAGTAATACGGATAGAAGCATATGACGAAACAAGTTTTTTAACTGTATCTTCAAGCGTCTTAACATCACTTAATTTGACGTCATCATGCCCAATTCGTTTTAAAGTAAACATTCGATTACAACTCCTTTGATTATGATGTGAGTGCCAAGCAGACATACAAACGATGGCTCTCCCTATCATGGCTATACCAGCGACAAAGCCTATGAACGTCACAAATAGCAGTATGAAATCAGCTTTACCTGTCATACAAAACAGATAAGCATAGAAAGCTCCTGCACTAAAAAACATCAAACCCAAACACAGCTCAAATAAATTAAGCCATCGCTCGGCCATTGAGTATTGCTGACTATCCATAGGAAACACCAGATAATTAATAACTGACGACCATCCTATGCTATCCAGTAAATCGCGCTTAACAGCGTGAAAAAATCAAAATTTATAAGAAAAACAGGCTTTTTTAAGAAGAATTTGAGATATTATTTTAAGCATTAAAAATTAGCTCATACTTTAATTTTTGCTTTACCATCTAAAAATTAAAGCATACACTACAAAGAAACACATTCAGTAAGGTTCACAATGACTATCTCTAAAGTAGATGCTACCGATATCTCGTTTGACGAGCTAAAAGAAGGTTCAGAACTGTACATTCAACGCCGTAATAGACGCCTTCTAAATAACCACCGTAAAGAGCTTAGAGTGTTTACTAAAGCTGAAGCAGTGGCGTATTTAGATATTGATGCAAGAACGTTAGATAAGTACTGTAAAGCTCTAAAGATCAACCCTAGAAGACATGAAGAGAGTCAGTGGTTATTAGATATCGAAGAAGTCTACAAAGTACGAGATTCACTTCCTGAAGAACTTAAAAAACAATTACCATTTGTTCGCAGCGAAAGCCAAGACCTACAAGTTATAGTTGTTCAAAATCAAAAAGGCGGTGTTGGTAAGACTGTTACTGCAGCGACAGCTGCATCTGGTTTGGCAACTGAGTTTCATCAAAACTATCGTGTTGGCTTAATTGATATGGATGGCCAAGGCACTTTATCAATGTATTACGCTCCTGAGTCAGCGCAAGAAGGCTGCTTATCTGTTGGTGACTTAATTATGGGCAACTATGAGCTTGATGAAAACGAAACGCTTAAAGCAGCTATCAGTGAAGCGTTTTTGCCGACAACTATTCCTAACTTGCGTATTTTACCAGCCTCACAATCAGACCGAGCAATTGAGGGCTGGTTCCATGAAGCAGTATTCAACCAGCAACTAAGTTCACCTTATTCAATACTGCACGACATCATTGAACAAGTTAAAGATGAATTCGATATCATTATCATAGATACGCCTCCATCACTAGGCTACGCGACATACAACGCGTATTACGCTGGTACGAGTGTTATTTTCCCATTATCTGTTACTGAAAATGATATTGATGCTACGTGCTCATATTTTAGTTATATCCCGCAAGTATGGACGCTGCTAAAAAATGCGAAACACCCGGGTTATGACTTTATGAAAATACTACTTACAAATCATAAAGAGAGTTCAACCACTACTGATTTACAGAACAACCTCTATGATAGTTTTTCAACTTACCTTTACTCAACAGAGTTCAACAATAGTGAAGCTGTGAGACAAGCTTCATCATTACTATCAACCGTATTTGATATGTCTAAAAGTGAATACCCTAAAACCAAAATGACTTTCCAGAATGCACAACAAAATGGATATGAAGTTACCAGCCAACTACACCGTGATATTCAAAAAGTGTGGCGCGAACAAGAGAAGGAGCAATAAAAATGGCTAAAAAAAGAGGTGCGGTCTCTCCACTCGGCAACACAGCAGGCTCAGAAGAAGCTATTGCAGATAGCAATAAGAACCAACTTGAGAGTTTGGCCAAGCGCTTGAGAATTGAAGCTGAAAAGAGTGAAACACCACTTGATGAAGTGCTATCTAAGCACCTGGGAGTGGTCAGCGTAGGTCAGAGTAAAGTATGGACATTAAAGTCAGGTCAAGAAGCCACATTCACGCCGGTTACGTTGTCATATGAGCAACTTAAATCAAATACAGTCGTCACTTTTGAAATTAATGGGCGAGAGCAATCACTATTAACAGAAGAGTCGCTTCAAGACTTATCAACATTAGATAATCAACAGTTCTACCCAGCAATTGGTCGACGTCTACCTGATAATAAGATTGACGTTCTTGATGGTTCACGCCGTCGCGCCTATGTACTTGAGAAAAGCGGTGCTATAGAAACTTTCTCAATGCTAGTTACTGATGACGAAATCAGTCTAAGCGATGCAAAGGCTCTCGCTACATCACTACAGTCAGTTAAAGAGCATAGCTTACGTGAAATTGGATTACTCCTAGAGCGAGACAAAGAGGCGTACTTAGTTGAGCATGGCAAAAAGTTGAACCAGGCTGAGTTAGCGGAACGTCATGGCTTAAGTCAATCAAAGGTAAGCAAAGCACTGCAGGCCGCAACAATCGATAGTGATTTAATTTCTGTTTTTCCAGATATTTCATTGCTCAACCACAATGACTATAAAGCGCTATTGGCAACACAGGCTTTATTAGGTGATCAACTAAGTGATTTCACTGAAGAGCTAAAAAGTAAAGTTAATGAGCTAAAAGTTAGCGGTGGCTTAATCAAAGAAGACCTTAAAGACAAACTCAGCAAACTAATAGCGGATGAATCTAAGTCCTTCAAGCCAACTACAGATAAACCAGTTGTGACGACATTATTCAAATTTGAAAATAAAGATCAGTTTGCTCGCAAAAAAGTGAAAGGAAGAAACTTTTCTTATGAATTTGGTCGAGTTCCAAAGGATATTCAAGAAAAGTTAGACAAAGCGGTGGCGGAAGTTCTAAACGATATGAATTAGCAACTCCATAGATGTTAGAAAAATATTTAGTTATTCGGTTGGTATTCCATAAATGAAAAGCAGAATTTACACATACAATGATGAAACTGACCTAGAAAAAGTACTCTTCAGGCCTGATTCATATAAAGCACCACAAAGTCGAATCCATATGGAACTATCACGTTTTGCATATTCATTTCGTTCCGAAGTGAATTACTTAAATGGGGTTACAACTTACAATCCATCAATCGCTGGCGATCAGGCAGAAAAAAGCTGGATGAAGTTCATATTGGGTATTCTCCCAGAGCCATACTTTAAAGTATTCACAAAAAAGTGCATTAGATTTGATGATGGGACTATCTCACCAGAGTTAGATATTGTAATAACAAAAGGCATGCCTCGTATCAGTGAATCAAATTATTTAGATGAACACTTTATTGTTGCTGCCATTGAAGTCAAATTAAAACTAAGAACTAGTCACTTAAAAAAAACATTTGAAACAAGTGTGAAACTCAACAGATCAAAACGTAGGGGTTCAATCAGAAATGAACTGTGTAGGAAAATCATTTTTGGAGTGGTTGCTCATACAAGTGAGTTTACAACCGAGAAATTATCATTTAATGCTAAATCAGAAAAAGAGAGTAAGCGTCTAGCTAACGACACCTAGCTTTGCTTTATGTTCCAAGGTAACAACGGCTCAAGGTTACTTGGCTGCTCTGCAATGTGTTGCAAGCACGTTGAGATGTAATCATGCACTACAAGGTCA